>DROB01000387.1 GCA_011321985.1 Gammaproteobacteria bacterium
CACTTGGCCAGTAATTTATCGATATCTTCCTTTTTTTCCTGATAGACCTTCCTTTTTTTCGTAACATCGATATCCTCTCCTTTCACCTTCTCACCAAGACCATCCATAACCTGTTTTAAATCGAGCAATGCCGATTCGTTATTCGACACGCACAACAGAGCTGCACTTTTCATCTTGATCGCTTTTTTTGTCCACAACGCCAGTTCATCACCATTAAACTGTCCTCTGGCTAATTTCTTGTTGACCTCTTTAAGCTGCTTATCAAGATCCGCCATATCGCCAAGGTTATCTGCCACAGATAATGCGGGCAGGCTCAGAGAAAAGATCAGGAGGATTAGCTTGGCTGTGTTCTTCATTACCGTGTATTAGAGCATGGTTCATCGACTATTTTTTCGATTATACAACAACCATCACCCCGGTGATCAATCACTGAAATTTTATGAGGATGGATCAGAGTGATCCTGGCAGAGCACATGAATATGTACCCGGCACAAAAAATACAACATCAGCCCTGGCTCACTGATACTCTCGGGCAATCAGTACCGATCAATAACCAAAATCACCGCACCACTCACCTTTTTTGAAGTCAAGTTTTAGCCACTTAGGCACATAAGATTGCGGTTTTTCTATCGGAAAATCACTCAGTGGCGGGCTTTCTCCGTCACACGATTCGATGCTACAGGATTTTGTCATAACGGGGCGGAAGCTGATATGTACATTGTCTGAAAGTCGTGCTGTAAAAGCACCGTCCACCTCATCCCGGGCATGCTCACGGATACGGATCTCCTTTCTCAACAGGCAGCTAAAATACAGCTCCATTTCAACAAACAGCGGGGTGGCACGTTGGCTGAGTTGTTGTTCAGCCTTCTTGCTGACCTCTACCTGGATCTGCTTACCCATCATTTCTATGTTTTGTTTGTTCATATTTTACCTGTCCTGTTAGACCTGTTAAGGGCACCCCCATTAATTGATTATGTCCTCTGCGGGGCCTACGGGGCTTTAAGTATCAGGCGTATGCGATACCGACACAGGCCTTCGATGCCAGCGTGACCACCTTGTTCTTGTGGTCATCCGTTGCCAGTCGGACAAATTCCCTGCCCACTCGTTCGGTATTTTCTTCTCCCAGTGACGAAAAGAGTGCTGACATCGGCGGAGAGGATGAGATAAATACGGACCAGAAATCCTCTACAGAATCTAACGTTAACAAACCATCAATCGTCGTGATACCCACTTCGTTGAACCCGGCTTGCTGGAACTTTTCTTTCAGTGCATCTTCACCCACCATCCTCGCCCATACCGGTGTTTGTACCGGCATTTCAAAATCAGGCACCGCCGTTGCGATGGACTGCTTGAGCAATCGCATCATATCGAAGTTTTCAGGGTGATCCCAACAGACGACAGCGCATCGGCCTCCCGGTTTTAAAACACGTTTTAATTCGGCAAACCCCTTATCGATATCGGGAAAAAAGATCAGCCCGACGATCGATACACTCATATCATAACTGGCATCGACAACGTCCAGGGCCTGACCATCCATAACCTGCGTTCTGATGTTATGTATCAGGGCACCATCGATACGCTGCTGGATATGTTCGACCATGCCTTCAGCAAAATCAGTCGCCAGTACATCTGCTCCCAGTTTCGCCGCTCGCAGACTGAATGAGCCTGTACCGGCAGCCACATCCAGGACGGTCTCACCGGTCTTCGGTGATAATCGTGAAATAACTTCATCTGCAAACTGAGAGGTCAGTGTCTCAAATGCTTCACCATAAGCTGCAGCGATATCACCCCATTTTTCCGGTATCTGATCTGGTGTTAAAGTATTCATTTATTCTCCTGATGATGTATATTAACTTAAGTACAACCCTGAAACGTTAAAAACGATCTTACCGCAGAGCTACTCTTTTATACCTAAAAATCCGAGGATCTTTTTTGATATAAACAAGCCTGGACACAGACCCGACATCGCCGCAAAGATCAAAAATGATGGCAGCACATATGAGAACCAGTGCACCTCACTAAAGCCACTTAACCCGATCGCTACCAGGTTGATCATCGCAACATTAAATAAAAAAACCCGCACCGAATTGCTTGCTGTAAATAAACTTTTTGTCATACCGGTTCTCCTCAGATAAATAGAGTGACATCAGCATCTTTTGCCGTCGGCAGGAATGATGCAGCACCGACCCAGTCGGCCACTTCGGGCAAAAAATCATCCATCTCCCAGCCGAACAGATCGACCGTCATCTGGCATGCGATCATTTTCACTCCGGCTTCCAGACTCAGTTCACGTAATTCCTCGATCGTAGCCACGCCTTTGTTCGCCATCGTCTGCTGCATCAGGCCGGTAGCCATCTTCTCAAAACCGGGAATATTGCTGCTTACCGCATTGGGGATGTTCCAGTTAATGTTCTTGAACCATTCCGGCCCGAATGGCATCTTCATCGGCATGGCAGGGTTACCTAGCGGGCTTATCCCCAGATCCAGGTCTTTTTTCAGCAGACTCAGACCGTAAAAAGTAAAAAACAGCTCAACATCCCAGCCTAAAGCTGCGGCTGATGATGCCAGGATAAAAGGCGGGTAAGCCCAGTCCAGACTTCCCTTAGTCACAACAATCGCCATAGAAGGTGTTCTGTTCTCTTCCCGCTTTTTCATATTTTCTTCAAATTTCTGCTCGAACCATAAATCCGGGTCCGAAGCAAAAGTCACATCTTTCGAAGGGTCCAACTGACCCGGTTCTACGCGTGCTACAGTGCTCATAATGCTCTCCTGTTGATTAAAAACTCAGCTTGCCTCGTTCAAAACGACTTCGCTTATAAATTCACTTTATACACACATTAGACTATTCTTATATGAAAGGTATATGCTATAACCGGAATATCACTCATTCCTTAATGGAATAGTTCAACGTTCAGTTATTTCTATAAAAGCCCTGGAGCCCCGTCAGACGGGGATATCAGGTGGAGAAGAGTATGGATGTAATGCACAGTATGGCGGTGTTTCGACGTGTCGTCGAAGCCAAAAATTTCTCTGCTGTCGCGCGAGAAACGAATATGTCGCAGTCGACTGTGAGTAAACATATCGCTGCGCTGGAAGAACGCTTAGGCACTAAATTACTCAATCGCAGTACCCGCTCACTCAAACTCACCGAAGCCGGCAAAGAGTATTATCACCACTGCATCCGAATATTAAACGACTTTCACGAAGCCGAAGCCAGCGTCGGTAAAGGCAAGATCAAGCCCACCGGTACATTACGAATTTCGACCAGTGCCGCCTTCGGCAAGACCTGTCTACTACCTAATCTCAAAGAGTTTTTTACGGCATACCCGGATATCGATATCGATCTGCTGTTTGATGACCATTATATCGATCTGGTAAAAGAAGGCATCGACCTGGCCATTCGTATAGGACCGTTAGCAGACTCCTCACTTATCGCCAGAAAAATCGGCACCAGTCCCCGCGTCGTGGTGGCCAGTCCTGACTATCTGGTAAAACACGGTCGACCAAAAAAACCCGCCGACCTGGAGAAACATGACTGCCTGTTTTACTCATTACAAAAATCACCTGATCTCTGGTATTTTAATAGTACGCAGGAAGGCGATGAATCCATCCGTGTCAGTGGCCGCCTGAAAGCCAGCAGCCCGGATGCGATCTGTGATGCGACGATAGAAGGCCTGGGTATCTCTGTTCTATGCGAGTGGTTCGCTAAAAAGCATATCCAGCAAGGAAAACTTAAAGTCATCCTGCCGGATTACCGGCCTACGGCTTATGACATTCATGCGGTCTACCCCGAACGACGGTTTGTACCGCAAAAGGTAAAACGGATGATCGAATTTCTAGGCAATAAAGTTGATAAATAATCAGCCACTCTGC
>DROB01000388.1 GCA_011321985.1 Gammaproteobacteria bacterium
ATAGACCCCGTTTTTCACCTTTCAGATAGAAAGCTTAACACCCGAGGCGGCAATCAATAGAAGAGCCCTTAACGGTATTGACGCAGGTACCACCACTCAAAAAAGCGTTTTGCCCAGTGAAATAACTGAGAACCCGGCAGCATAATATTTCTACCCTCGGTCCGTGAGATCATTATGCCCTGGTCACCGCTATCAACGATACAGACCAGCTCTACCTTGAATACTGCATCTGCCGTCTGCTCATCCAGTTCTGCCAATAGATTTTTAGCCGCCACTTCAGCCTGCAGATCCGCCATATGTGCCTGCTTTGGCATCCAGTCCGGCCCCGGGAAACTGCCTGAATCACCCGCGACATATACCGCTTCCATGGTCTCGACCCGGCAATGCTGGCTGGCTTTAATCAGGCCTCCGGCTGAACGTGGTAGTTCACTGTTATCCACCCACTTATTCCCCGTCATCCCTGGCATGAAGATGATCAGATCCGCATCGAATTCTCCACCTTCGGTAATAACTTTATTACTTTCCAGCTTCGTCAACTTGTTACCAAGATGAGTATGGATATCCCGTTTTTTCATCTCGTCCAGCAGTTTCGTCACCGCCCTGGGGCCGAGACGATTGCCTGGTTTCGCCCCCGGACTGAAGAACACCAACTCAAATTTATCCCTGCGTCCCTGTTTTTTTAACAGGGTATCGGTACCAAAAAGAAACTCGAACATCGGCCCGCCACGCATGGCTGAAGGTTCTTTCGGATTACCAGAGAATCCGAACGCGATAGTTCCCCCCGTCATCGAATCCAGTCGGTCTCGAATTTTTTCGACAGCGTCAATACCTTCACAGGGAGTGATCGCATGTTCGATGCCCGGTAATTTTTTTATGAAACGGCCCCCGGTCGCGATGATCAAACCCTCATTACTGATGGTTTCACGGTCTGTCTCCACCATTCGACCACCTTCTCGCAAACCGGTGACCCTCGCCTGGTAGAACTTCACATCCATGCGTCTGAAAAAGTTGTCCAGAGGAACGACGACATCTTCACGCTTGCGCAGCCCACTGGGCACCCAGATAAGGCTCGGAAGATAATGTAATTCTGCTCGTGGTGCGATGAGGGTTATCTCACATTTCTTATCTTTTTTACGTAGCTGTCGTACGGCAGTTAATGCTGCAAAACCCGCACCGATGACGGTTATTTTTTTCATTTCTTTTCCTGCTAACGACGAAGTTGAGCCACAGGGCTATCAATTGGTGTTTTATCTGATGCTCATCATTTATAACATAAGGGCGCACGGAAAAACACTTCATATAAACTCGATAACTGCATCTCTATGGCTGATGATCTTGAGCCATGTCTATCCTTTGTCTTCATTTCAGTAATAGCGAAACCTGTTTGCGAAACACCTCATAGCTTACAGGGGTTTTATTTTCATAGCCGATACGTTTCCTCCTGGCCTCATCCAGTAGATGATATTTCACCAGGGCTTCAACTTTTACCGCACGACTATTAGCTTCGATTTCGAATGCGTAATAACGTGGTATCCATCGCTGCAATCTGGTATCTCGTAGATCGACAATAAATGGTCGCCACATGACCGTTCGCCTGATGGTGTGTGTTTGCTCTTCTAGTACCTTGCCCTGTGCGTCGATCAATCGAAAGCGCACGGTCAGGTGACGATCAGGTGTACCCGTAGGCACATAATGTGCTGCTCCCGTATTGGTGATCATCAGACTGAACATCCGTTTACCGATCGCTGCCTTTCCTCCTGTTATTCTGTGCTCATTAAAATTGATACTCAGTGCCTTTTTTACCATTTCAGGATCATGGCCACCTCGCCAGAGATGTTGCCGCGTCTCATGTACCTCACCACCAGCGACCAGTGGTCGTTCGAGGAGCGGCATATGACATTGCACACAACCCAGAGAAGAAAGTTCATGAGCTGAAACCTCGCCACTATTTCCTCTTCCTTCCGACGACAGTCCTGCCGTATTATCCGACACTGCAGAATGATCCTTTTCACTGCTGCGTATCTCTGCCACTGTCCCGCAGGGAGGAAAGCGAAAGAAGGTATCCCAACGTTCGCCTTCTACGACATGACAACGGACACAGACCTGATTCGGGTCTTTCAGCTTCTGGACCTCATGTGGCGCACGGGTATTACCGAGAACACCGACGATTTTTCCATCCCGGTAATGACATGCAGCACAGGTCACGCCTTCATGTTGCAGGCGGTTATCAAAATC
>DROB01000389.1 GCA_011321985.1 Gammaproteobacteria bacterium
ACCCATGACTTACCGCCATCGACCGTATGGAAGATAGAACCTCGATGACCTACCGCCCAACCAGTATTAACATCGACAAATGATATGCGTCGTATCAACTCATTCTTGCCAATATAATAAGCCTGCCAGTGTTTTCCCGCATCGGAAGTACATAGAACAGTACCGCTATAGCCAGCAATGAAACCATTGTTATCATCAACAAAGTCGACTGCAAACAGGTTATCGGGCCAAAATCGATGGAAACTTTTTTCAGAATCGCTCGCCCATGCATCACCAGAAGAATAACTGGCAATAATGATAGTGACTAACATCACCATAGACATGACAAGTTTTAAGTTAAGGGATTTACTACCACAAATCATATAAATCTCAATTATTATTTTTGATCATTTTTACACTGCTCGCTCCTTAACCTGGCATCATTCCATCCTCACACAGGATAATGATTCGGCTCCAGAGCAAAGCGGCTGTCGCATCGGCATATAATTCCAGACGAATGCATAAATCATACCAACAGTCTCGGTCAGGTATGATTAAGATCAATAATAGTTGTGATAAATACCGTTACCCCTATGTATTTTCTGCATAAATGCTACATTTTAAAAATATTGAACAACTGAAATATGGCTTAAATTTTGTCGACCCCGCCCCATCATGCGAGGTGAGTCATGAATAGAAACTAGCCATTTAGCAAACTCCTCGATTTTGCTTGCCATATGGCAAAAGCAAATTTTCTCTACAGAAACACCCTAATTAGTATCTATAATTTCAAGGTGTTGCGAAATAAACAGCCACTGGCATTAGTTTAAATACGATATCATCAGACAAATGCTTGCTGTGAAGATGGGGAGGGGAAAATAAATACCGACGGGACATCGGTAACGATAGAGGGTGGGTGTATCAGTCTATTCTATGGCGTACTTTTTCATACGATAGCGTAGTTGCGCGTCGCCCATTTTTAATGCTCTGGCAGCTTCTGCCACATTGCCATTAGTATTCGACAAGGCCACAATTAAAATTTGTTTTTCCAGATCATCGAAAGCCATACCACTGTTCACCAGACTTTCTATCGTATCCACCGAACTTTCTTCTGCACCGACAATATTACCCTGGGTATTAATACCTGACCCTACAATGGAATGCTCTGGCTCTAACCGTGCAATCAAATGCTCGGTATCTATAAGATTACCGGTATTGGTCATCAACACCCCTCTCTCGATGACATTTTCCAGTTCACGGATATTACCTGGCCATGCATATCGCTTAAACCACTCCATTGCCAGATTCGTGACACCTGCAACCTGTTTACTGTATTTAACATTATACCGGCCAAGAAATTTTTTAATCAAGCCTGGCAAATCCTCAGTTCGATCTCTTAACGGCGGAATGGTGACCGGAAAAACATTTAATCGGTAATAAAGATCCGCCCTGAACCCTCCTTCCTGTACTTTTGCTTCCAGATCAGAATTTGTCGCTGCAATAATACGAACATCAACTTTTCTTGTTGCTGTGTCGCCGACTCGATCAAATTCTCCCGTCTGCAAAATACGCAATAATTTAGCCTGCGCTTCTGAAGAAAGCTCACCTAATTCATCCAGAAACAGGATGCCGCCGTGTGCACGTTCGAACCGCCCCGGGCGAGACTTGTCTGCACCGGTAAAAGCCCCTTTCTCAACACCGAACAGTTCAGCTTCAACTAAATCTTTTGGTAAAGCCGCACAGTTCACTGCAACAAAAGGTTTCTGAGAACGTTTTGATATTTTATGCAAAGCCTGGCTGAATATTTCCTTACCGACACCCGTCTCACCCAGCATCAATACTGTTACATCACAGTCTGCAGCTGTATGCAACAAACGTAGTGCATCCTTCATAGTAGGTGACTCGCCGATAATTTCCTCGACTTGAGTCTGATTCGCAATACTGGAACGAAGGTGGCTGACCTCATCTTTCAAGCTATATATCATCTCGGCGATGGACTCCTGAGAACTATAGCTTTCAATCTCCTTGATATCATCCCATTGATCGACCGGTTTACCCACTATGCGGCAGCGTTTATCGCCACATCCAACACATTCAACTTCTTTATAGAGTATAGGGATCCCCATAAAGTCGCTGGTGTAACCACAGGCATATCCGATCTGGTTCCAACAAACAGGCTCTGTGTGTAATCCCATCGCTCGAACATGCTCTTCGGCTTCAAACGAATTATCCCAGTAGAATTCTCCATAGTAGTGACCATTTGCAATATCTATTTCCAGCTTGATGGGCTCGACACGCACTATCCCTTCCAGAGCATGCAATTGAGGTCCTACCAGAAAGGCTTCTTCCAGATCGACATCGGGGCGAATTTTCTTCGCAAACTGCGCATCCACCTTACCGGAAGCACAGCCCATCCGTAGCAACATCCCTTTCGCTCGGTCAAAACCAAGCTCTTTTATCAGCTGCGATCGCATCGCACCAAATGTCGATGAATGAAGCAACAACATGCGATGTTCACCAAGCCATATATGCCCACCATCTTCATCGAAGTGGATTTCATTTTTTAAATCATTGAATGAGGGTAAAGACATAAGGGGCTACTGGTTCCAGATAATTATTAGGCATTTTGCAGACAAAAATTCGACTAATACCATGATTAGATACTTAGAGTATAATCAAATCAGCAATATATTTAAAATATGATGACGGGCAATCATATATATTTCATCCACTTGATCTCATCTATAAATTACCTGCAGAAATCAGCTACTGGTGTGCACAGGTAGCAAGCCTGTACATTTGAATTATTTTTTTTACCTTCAAAGGCCCAGCCTCTG
Source organism: Gammaproteobacteria bacterium (assembly GCA_011321985.1). GTDB lineage: Bacteria > Pseudomonadota > Gammaproteobacteria > SZUA-229 > SZUA-229. The sequence goes on from DROB01000389.1 coordinate 2,817, forward strand.
AGCGACAAAATCAGCATCCTTATCACCACGCCCCGAAAGGTTCACTAAAATCTCCTGATCCTCATCCATATCCGCTGCGATTCTCATTGCATATGCAATAGCATGTGCACTTTCAAGTGCTGGAATTATCCCTTCTAAACGAGACATAACCATAAAAGCGTCTAAACATTCTCTATCATCAGCCGTTTCATAAGTGATGCGTTCAATATCCTTTAGATAGCAATGTTGTGGTCCTACACCAGGATAATCCAGCCCTGACGCTATCGAGTAAACAGGCAACGGGTTTCCTTCACCATCCTGCAGAAGATAACATTCGAAACCATGGATTGCACCCTTGGTACCTAGCGTCATCGTGGCTGCATGTTCTTCGGTATCCAGCCCTTTACCTGCCGGTTCTATGCCAACAATCTTGACATCCTGATCTTCAAGAAATGCAGTAAACAACCCGATAGCATTGGACCCACCTCCCACACAAGCAGTGATCACATCAGGCAGTTTCCCTTTTTTTTCCAGAAACTGCTCTCGCGCTTCATACCCGACAATACTCTGAAAATCACGCACCATCTTGGGGAATGGATGTGGCCCGACGACAGAACCAATAGCGTAAAAAAAGTTAACCGGGTCAGTCAGATACTCTTCAAATGCGCTATCAACGGCATCCTTGAGTGTGCGTGTACCCCGGCTAACGGGCACGAGTTTACAACCAAGTATTTTCATCTTAGTGACATTCGGATGTTCTTTCTCGATATCAATCTCACCCATATGAATCTCACAGTCGATACCGACTAAAGCACATGCTGTAGCAAGAGCTACACCATGCTGCCCTGCACCCGTCTCAGCGAGCACTTTTGTTTTACCCATATATCTAGCGAGTAACGCCTCTCCCAGACAGTGGTTGATTTTATGCGCACCCGTGTGGTTTAGATCTTCACGTTTAAAATAAATACCTGCTCCACCACACTTCTCTGTTAGCCTGCTAGCGAAATAGATCGGGCTCGGGCGACCAGTGTAATCTTTATTAAGCGACGACAACTCCTTTTGAAATGCCTCAGTCTTTCGCACCTGATCATAAGCTTCATTAATTTCATCCATGATTTTCTTCATTTCAGGAGGCAAAACCTGGCCACCATATTCACCGAAATACCCTTCGTTATCAGGCATCGTCAAAAAATCAATAGTCATAACCATGTTCCCACAAAATTGAAATCGAAAATTTATGGTGAATAGTAGCGTAATTTCTAATAGAGTAAAACAGCTTGTGTTTATACACGACCATCCAGTGCACAGCCATCAAGTGCTGGTGCGAGATTAGTACGCTATGAATAATACAACCTTAGAACACCACATCTTGTCTCTGCAGCGAAGATATTGCAACTAGCTGAAGACGACAATCATCGCAGGGACGAGTTGAAGAATGCCTTTTTATGGTCTTTACTGCCGACGCAGGAAAGCGTTTGAATAATCACCGATAGAGGAGGACTATTAATGCTTTTTACTGAACACCGGCGAAATGCATGACCAGTTTTACGATGCCGATGACAAATAACACAAATAAAACGGCAAAGATGATGCCACCGATGACGAAGTGATGGAACTTGCCCTGCTCAAAATCCCGGTCCCGATTGGCTTTGGTCTGCACACCGAACCAGGCGGCAATGATACTGCCCATAAATGAAAAGGGGGTGATTTTTTTCTTGTCGTCTGTTTTTTCTGTGGTCATTGTTTATGATTACCGCATGGTGTCAGGGCTGAATGGGACTAACAATATTAATATTTTCTAATATTTAATTCAATCTAAATTTAGTTCACTAGTTTATGTGGTATGCATTCTATCAGGTGGCATGCTGTGGAAGACACCATTTCCAGTGCTGCGGTATTTACAAATACTGAGTCTATCGATTAGTGCATCGTCCCTGTTCGGGCAATCGCGGTTTGCAAACCGCTCCTACAGGTAAGCTATTCCGCACGGTTTAGTGGCTAACCTGTATCAGTCCAGATTCAGGTTTTTGAGGTAGTTCCTGAACCCTTCAGCCATTTCATCATGTTGAAGTGCTATCTCAACATTTGCCTCTAAGTATCCGATTTTACTACCACAATCATACCGTGCCCCTTCAAAGCTGTAGGCAAAAATTTCTTCGGTTTTACGTAGCTCAGCAATGGCATCAGTCAACTGAATCTCGTTGCCTGCACCACGTTGTGTTGTTTCAAGCTTGTCGAAAATGGCTGGTGTCAGGATATAGCGACCGACCACCGCCTGATCAGAAGGTGCTTCGGCTGGTGAAGGTTTTTCGATGATCTCGTCTACCCGTGACAACCGCTGTTCGAGCACAGGGCCTGCGACCATGCCATATTTATCACTTTCTGTAATGTCTACTGTCTGCGTCCCGATCACACTGCCCTGTTTCTCCTCATAAACATTCACCATCTGCTGGATACAGCTGTCCCCGCCTTTGTTGTAAATCAGGTCATCAGGCAGTAACACGGCAAATGGCTCATTGCCTACTGCAGGTTTGGCACACAGGACAGCATGGCCCAGCCCCAGTGCTTCGGACTGACGGATAAAAACACAGTGGATATGTGGTGGTACCACTTCTTCTACTATCTTCAGTAAATCGGTTTTATTCCTTAGCCCTAATTCCGTCTCGAGTTCATAGGCTTTATCATAATGATCGATGATGGCATTTTTGGTCCGCCCGACGATGAACACCAGCGTATCCATGCCTGCAGCGACAGCCTCTTCTGAAGCGTATTGAATCAAAGGTTTATCCACCACTGTCAGCATCTCTTTGGCAATGGCTTTTGTCGCAGGCAGAAATCGCGTTCCCAGGCCGGCTACCGGAAATACGGCTGTACGTATTGAACTCATAGATATATCCCAAAATGTTTTTTAAAATTATCCCCGATTTTAGACTATCTGGGCGCGCATGTTTTAATGACTGTGGTAAAATTTCAGAGATTTTTACATTAAGTGATCGCTTATGACTTACGTAGTAGTTGAAGATTGTATCAAGTGCAAACACACTGATTGTGTCGATGTCTGCCCGGTAGACTGTTTTCATGAAGGGCCTAATTTCCTGGTCATCGACCCGGAAGAATGTATCGACTGTACGCTGTGTGAACCCGAATGCCCTATCGGTGCTATTTTTGCCGATGATGACGTACCTGAAGGACAGGAGCATTTCACCGAACTCAATGCAGAACTGAGCCTGGAATGGCCGGTTATTAATGTCAGTAAAGAATCACCGGAAGATGCCGCTGAATGGGAAGGCAAACCGGATAAACTAAAGTTACTGGAACGATAAACACAAAATAATATGGCCAGAAGCCGTGAAGATAAGTCATGATGAGACCTCCAGCTTGAGAGCTCCTGTTATCGAGGTACCCGCTCATCGAAATATACTTCAATATACCGCTGAACATATATTAAACACATCCGGCGATGCATCACCCGATTTTTCAGATCTATCCGTTCTACTGCCCCATTCACACGCCAGCGAACAATTTAATCTGGCTCTGAGTCGCTCTCTTGACTCAAGCACGTCAGCCATCATACCGCCCTGGTCCGGTACTCTGAAATCCTGGGTCAAACAGTTTGTCGATAATGAACATCCAGATCACCAGATAATCAGCGAACAGTCACGCCAGTTATTGTTTATCGAAGCCCTGCAGTTACATCCCGGGCTATTCAAGGAGGAAAATAAATGGCAGGTCACTCAGGCATTACTGGGGTTATTCGATGAACTCAGTCTGAACCAGCAAAACCTTTTTGCATCAGAAGAAGAATGGCAGTTACAGCTGCAACAGGCGTACGGTATCGAACACCCGCATGAACATCTCCTGTATGAGAGTAAACTCGTCCATACCCTCTGGCATGCCTGGAAAAAACAGTTAAGCGAAAATAAACTATATGATGAGACCGGTGATTATCTTTCACGGCTGAGCAATGCCTGCACCGTAATCGATGAGCAACAATTTTTTCTGGTCATAGGGTTTTCTTCATACACGAAGACCGAACAGAGTTTTATTCAAAACCTCGTCGGCAGAAAACAGTGCAGTATCATTGCTGTTACAGACACCATCGAAACTACTTCTTCAGAACACACTGTTTTTTCAGATTTCATAAATGAGACATTCTCATATAGAACAGGCTCGATAAAATCTCGTGCTCTGCGGTATCGGAATCAGCCGCCCGAAAAGTCTTCTACCGATATGCTTTTTTCAACTTACCTCGCCAGTAATGAAGAAGAACAGATACGTGCTATCGATTACCATGTCCGCCTCAATACGCTGGAAGGTAAACGCATCGCGATCATCAGTGAAGATAGAAAACTATCACGCCGTCTGCGCGCATTACTCGAACGAGCCGGTATCCAGTTACAGGATAATGCTGGCTGGTCATTAGCAACCACACAGGCAGCCAGTATCATCGAACGCTGGTTACAGTGCATAGAAGAAGATTTTAGTGCCTATCCTCTGCTC
>DROB01000390.1 GCA_011321985.1 Gammaproteobacteria bacterium
AATTCTGGCAGATGTAGGTCGGTTCAAGGAACAAAGTGACGGAACCGACAGCGCAGATAAACGCAAAGGCCGCAGAGTCGCAGAGCTCGCAAAGAAATGTTTTTGTAGGTCAGAATTTATTCTGACAAAAAACAGGCTTGTCAGGCTAAAGCCTGACCTACTCGTAGCAGGATATTTTGCAGCAAAATGTTATGAGCGACCGTCGATTTCAGGGATGAAATCGTCGAGCGGCCAGGGATGGCGGATAGCGTGTCGCGAATAACGTTTTGCGAGAAAAATATCCGTGTACTTTTTTTATTTTGTCGGCTCCGCTGCGCTTGAGCCGAGCTACACCTCAAAATACTTTAAAATGTGTGATTCATAGAGATCGTTTCAATCTCTGAAGCTCCAAATCTACCTTGTAGTTGGCGTCCTGTACACGCTCATTTGATGATCGATACTGACTGGAAACCTCATCGGAGAAAGGGGTTTCATCAATCAAGTCAAAGAATTTTTCCATTGGCGACTTCCCATTGTGTGCGCTGTGGGGCCTGTTCCAGTTGTAATAGTGTTGCCATACTGCAAGTTGGTACTCAAGATCCTCACTGGAAAGATCAGTCGTTGCATAGAATTCAGCTTTGTCTGTTTTCTGGGAGCGTTCAACTTTTCCATTTAGATGAGGAGAGCCTGGCTTATTTGGTCTGAACTTGATGCCGTAATCCATAAGCCGCTTTTGAACTTTCAGTGCAAAAAACTCTCGTCCGCGATCAGTCTGGAATCGCTGAATAGGGAAAGGCATTTCTTCAAGAACACAGTCTATGAAGTCAAGTGTATTTACCGCTGTACGGCGTTTATAGAGCCGTAGAACCCTGTATCTAGTGCAATCATCTATAGCCGTGTATTGAATTAGTTGTGGCCCGATCTTGCATGTATCCATTTGAACCCGGTCACCTGGTGTCGGTCTCTGATAGCGAATATAGTCCTTTTTCTGACGGTATTTACGAACAGGCTTCACATGATTTCTTTGCAGAACCTTATGGATTGTAGCAAGAGCTAGAGAAATATCGTTTTGCCTTTTTAGTTCACTTTGAATGCGTCTGGCACCGAGGTTTCTAGTTCTACGAAGCTCCATAATTAGCTCTTCTTCCTTAGGCCCTACCTTTATCGATGGCGAATTGTGAGGTTTCCGACTAAGGCTTTCTAATCCAGCTATTCCTGCTTGCTGATAGCGTCTCCACCACTTTCTGAGAGTTGGCCTGGAAATGCCACATCTGCGGCATACAAAACCCGCGTTACCACACTCCTCATATAGCTGGACCCACTGTAATCGTTGCTTTACTTCTCTGTTCATGACATTCAATTATAGTGAAAGGATGTCTATGAATCACACATTTAATGCTAATTATAATAATATTGGTTCCGTTGAGCTTCTCTCTGAACCGGCCTGGCTGTCAGACTGAAGTCTGACCTACCGGCAATTCAAAATCTTTGCGTCCTCCGCGCCTCTGCGCTCTCTGCATTTTTATACATTTGTGGTGATTCTGGTTGTTCTTGTTTCTTTCAGGAAATTGTTTACACTGTCTTTATGCCTGATTCAACGCAAACAAAGTTCGATGTCATTATTGTCGGTGCCGGTATGGTCGGTGCCACGCTGGCCTGTGGTCTGGCGCAGCAGACTGATCTGAAGATCGCCGTTATCGATGCACAAAAACCGGCTTTAGACTGGGATGAAAACAGCTATGACATGCGGGTCAGTGCCATTACCCGTGCCTCGCAGGCATTATTTAAGTCCATCGGAGCCTGGGACAGGATGCTGGCGCAGCGTGTCAGCCCCTACCAGGAAATGGTGGTCTGGGATGCCGCCAGCAGTGGCAGGATTCACTTTGACAGTGCCGATATGGGCGAGCCGGATCTTGGGCATATTATCGAGAACCGGGTTATCGTCAGGGCGCTGCATCAACGCATGGCGGAACTGGATAATATCAGCCTCTTCTGTCCACAAAAGCTGGTGGATATGAACGAAGCAGCAGACCATATCTGTGTTACGCTGGCG
>DROB01000391.1 GCA_011321985.1 Gammaproteobacteria bacterium
AAGTAAGCCAGAAATAGTGGAACCTAAAGGCTGTATCTTACTATGAGCACATTAAAACGTATTGATGTTAATCATTTAAAAGTCAGGTGCCTGGATTGCAATCTGCGTGAGCTCTGTTTTCCGCATGGCATGGATGAAGATGAACTGACGAACCTCGATGCCGTAGTCGACCAGCCGAAACCGATCCATAAGAATGATTTTTTGTACCGTGATGGCGATGAGACTGTTGCATTGTATGCCGTACGTTCGGGCTGTGTGAAAACGATGGCTGAAAGTCCCAATGGAGAAGAGCAGATCGTCGGTTTTCATATGCCCGGTGAGCTGCTGGGGCTTGATGGTTTCGGTGAAGGAGTTCATACCTGCAATGCGGTCGCACTGGAAACCTCCAGTGTGTGCGAGCTGCCCCTCGATAAACTTGAGGTGTTATGTCATAGCGTTCCGGGTCTGCAGAAGCAGATGCGGCGCATCATGGGGAAGGAGGTTAGCAGTGACCACAGGCTGTTGTTGCTGCTCGGCAAGATGACATCGGAAGAGCGTCTGGCCAGCTTCCTGCTGAGTCTGTCCGGGCGGATGCTGGAACGTCACTGGAAAGAAGACGAGTTTAATCTGATGATGCCGAGACAGGATATCGCCAATTATCTCGGGATGGCTGTCGAGACGGTGAGTCGACTGTTTGCCAGCTTTCAGAATGACAGGATAATCGAAGTCAACCGACGGCATATCACCATTCTGGATATGGACCGGCTTAAAATCATGGTCGGCGAGTGTGAGTCAGGTAAGTAGTGGGCCTTTGATCCCTATGGATTAATTCCCTGTGGCTTGTGCCGCGAATTTTGTGCCGATGAACGTTGTCCCTGGTTGAGACGCACCGTAAATAGCTCCTCTGCTGTCGATGGACACAGACAGGGTGTCGCTCTCGTTACCAGTTATATCCCGTTCGCCTGTGGCGGGGTGGTTTGTCCTTTCCGATCAAGGCTTGTCAGGCACGATTATCTGACAAATCTTCATGTATTCAAGTGGTGTGTAATTGATATATGTCATGTCTTTTATATTCTAACTAAATATAATGCCACCCCTTGTTTATGTTATTGAATTAACAGTGAAGCGGTGTAATATGTGGATCTCAGTACAGAATAGCTTCCTTAATAAAAATAATTGCCGGAGATCGACTATATGTTTTCACACCTGATCGGAATTTTATTTCATCCCTCTGAAGAGTGGAAAAAAATTCGTGATGTAGACTGTACCATTGGTAAGTGCTACTGCGGATATGTGTTTATCATGGCCGCAATAGCCCCGGTCTCAGGCTATTTTGGTACGACGATGTTTGGCTGGGAAATCGGTGCTCGTGAAGCGATTAAGCTTTCTCCCGATAGTGCATTGATTATAGCTATCGCTTATTACCTGGTGATGCTGGTCGGGGTGTTCAGCATGGGATTGATGATCCACTGGATGGGGAAAACCTATGATGCGGAGCAAAATCTGTCACGTTGTATCCGTCTGGCAGCATTCACAGCAACCCCTTTATTCCTCATCGGTTTTATCGAGTTGTTGCCTGTTCTGTGGCTGAATTTTGTTATCGGGCTTCCTGCTCTGGCCTATTCAGTCAAACTGCTGTATGTCGGTCTGCCCATTATGATGGAAGTAAATGATGAGCGTGGATTCCTGTTTTCCAGTGCGGTGCTGGCCGTGGGCATGGTAGCGCTTGTGGTGATGATGGTGGCTATGGCGATCTTGTGGTTTAACGGGTTTGCGCCACAGTTTGTCGATTAAATGACAGACTGGCATGGTAAATAACTATGAGGGTGGTATTGTTGTAAATAATTATATTATAATATACTTATTTTTAGACTGAATTCATCATCAAAACGTGTAATTAAATAATTAATAAATTATTGAAATAAATAATCGGACTACATTTATGAATAACGAAACAATGACCTATGATTATACTGTTGTGCGACAGTTTGCCATCGCAACTGTCATCCTCGGTATTGTCGGTATGCTAATCGGTGTTTTGATCGCATCACAGCTGGCATGGCCGGTACTGAATTTTGATACGCCGTGGCTGTCTTTTGGTCGCTTGCGTCCCTTGCATACCAACGCGGTTATTTTTGGTTTTGGTGGCTCAGCTTTATTTGCGACCTCTTATTATGTCGTGCAGCGGACCTGTCATGTGCGCCTGTTTGCGCCACAGCTGGCACAGTTTACTTTCATAGGCTGGATGTTGATCATCGCTTCGGCGGTTGTTACCTTGCCTCTGGGTTACACCTCTTCTAAAGAATACGCAGAGCTTGAATGGCCTATCGATCTGTTGATTACGGTCGTCTGGGTCGCTTATGCCGTGGTATTTTTCGGGACCATCGCCAAGCGGCGGGTAAAACATATCTATGTGGCTAACTGGTTCTTTGGTTCGTTTATTCTTACCGTCGCCATGCTGCACATCGTCAATAGCGCGGCACTTCCGGTAAGTTTCCTTAAATCCTATTCTGCTTATGCCGGTGTTCAGGACGCGATGGTGCAGTGGTGGTATGGGCATAATGCGGTGGGTTTCTTCCTGACGGCGGGCTTCCTCGGCATCATGTACTATTTTATCCCTAAGCAAGCAGAGCGTCCGGTTTATTCCTATCGCTTATCGGTGGTGCATTTCTGGGCACTGGCTTTCACTTATATCTGGGCGGGCCCTCACCATCTGCATTACACAGCGTTACCCGACTGGACGCAATCACTGGGTATGGCATTCTCGTTAATCTTATTGGCTCCTTCCTGGGGTGGCATGATCAACGGTATCATGACCCTGTCCGGTGCCTGGGAAAAACTGCGCAGTGATCCGATTTTGAAATTCCTCATCGTCTCGGTTTCCTTCTACGGTATGTCTACCTTCGAAGGGCCGATGATGGCGATCAAAACGGTGAATGCCTTGTCGCACTACACAGACTGGACCATCGGACACGTGCATTCGGGTGCATTGGGCTGGGTAGCTATGGTCAGTATCGGTGCCATGTACTTTTTGATTCCTAAGCTATTTGATACCAAGTTATACAGCTTGAAACTGGTCGAGACCCATTTCTGGATTGCGACTATCGGTATCGTTCTGTATATCACCTCGATGTGGATATCGGGCATCATGCAGGGGTTGATGTGGCGTGCGATTAATGACGACGGTACCCTGACCTACAGTTTCGTCGAGAGTGTACAGGCGATGCATCCATTCTATATCGTTCGTGCCAGTGGTGGTTTATTGTTCCTGATCGGCATGCTGATCATGGCATACAACCTGAGTAAAACTATCGCACAGGGTAAGGCTGTACAGGCTGTTATTCCTGAGCCCGCGGCTGCTCATTAGAACCGGCGCACTAGACGTTAGAGGAAAATAAATATGTCAGTTCAAATTCAAGCTGAAACCAAAGTTGGTGTGTTAATCGTTTTATCACTATTGATCGTGAGTTTTGGCGGTCTCGCACAGATTGTACCCCTGTTTTTTCAGAATTCAACGACGGAGCCGGTTGATGGTTTAAAGCCCTATACGGCATTGCAACTGGAAGGCCGTGATATCTTTATCCGTGAAGGCTGTGTCGGCTGTCACTCTCAGATGATCCGTCCCTTCCGCGCGGAGACCGAGCGTTATGGCCATTATTCTGTTGCTGGTGAATTCGTTTATGATCGCCCGTTTCTGTGGGGTTCCAAACGTACCGGGCCTGATCTGCAGCGTGTAGGTGGGCGTTATTCTGATGACTGGCACCGTGTACACCTGACGAATCCACGTGATGTGGTGCCTGAGTCAATCATGCCGTCTTACCCCTGGTTGGGAGAGAATGCACTGGACGGTAGTGATATCCAGGCCAAGATGAAAACACTGGTCACATTGGGGCATCCCTATACGGATGCCGAGATAGAGGCGGCACCCGCAGCACTGGAAAATAAAACCGAGCTGGATGCGGTGATAGCGTATCTGCAGTCTCTTGGGCTGCATGTAAAACAGCGTCGTTAGAACGGTGGATACGGCATTATTGCAAACCGTCTGGACCGTTATCGCGTTTCTGTTCTTTGTCGGTGTAGTCATCTGGGCATTGAGTGGTCGGCGTAAAAAAGATTTTGATGTGGCGGCAAGG
>DROB01000392.1 GCA_011321985.1 Gammaproteobacteria bacterium
AATATAAAAAATTCAAGTTCAAAAATTCAAGCTATCTGACAAAATAAGCTCTCACGCTACAGACAGGACATACAATGCGTTATCATGAAGAGCAGGAACCATAACAATATAAACAACGTGAATAATAATAAAAATCAATCTGGCTTTTATTTACTCAGTGACAACACTGATGCATTTGTTGCACGTTTGGCTCTGACAACGATGGCCGAAAAAACGCTGGATATTCAATACTACATGATGCATAACGATGCCAGCGGCCAGTATCTTGCGTATGAGATATTATCTTCCGCAGACCGTGGTGTCCATGTCCGTATCCTGGTTGATGATATAAACCTGCCCGGCAGCGACAACCATCTGAAAATTCTGAGCCAGCATGAAAATATCGAGATCCGCATCTTTAATGCACTTGCTCATCGTGACTGGTTTAAAAATATCGAATTAGTCATCAATCTGAAACATGCTGGTAGACGCATGCATAACAAAACATTTGTTACTGACAATACCTATGCCATCATAGGTGGAAGAAATATTGGTGACGAATATTTTGATGCCAGGCATGGTCGGAATTTTGTTGATCTGGACCTGCTGTGTACAGGACCCATCGTTGATGACATAACGCTCAGTTTCAATGATTACTGGAGCAGCCCGTTATCAACCCCCGTAGAAAATCTTAGTAAAGTCAAAGTAGTAAAAAACCAGCTCAGGAGGATCAGGGATAAACTGAAGGACAGATGGCGCCTGTCCAAAAACACAGATTACTTTAGATCTCTGCAACACTCTGATATCGGTCGAAAAATTATCGATAAAAAGGTTCCTTTCATCCAGGCGAAAGCCAGCTTGTTTTATGATATCCCGGAAAAAATATGCAGTACTCCCTCTGATAAAAGTGCCTATCTAAATGCCCAGATAACACCTTATCTCGAACAATCTGAAAATGAACTATTAATAGTGTCACCGTATTTTGTCCCGGGGACCAGGGGCTCCAGCTGGTTCAGGAACAAACAGAGACAGGGTGTGAATATCAATATTCTAACAAATTCGCTGGCAGCAACAGATGTTTCCGCCGTACACGCAGGATACAAAAAATACCGCAGAGAACTGATCGATGCTGGCATTAATTTATTCGAGCTCAAGATCGCACCTCGAAGTCTGTTATCAAAAACCAGGCAATTTATCAGGGGCTCTTCCAGGGCCAGCCTGCATGCAAAATACATGATAATCGATCAACATTATGTGTTTATCGGCTCGGCCAATCTGGACCCTCGCTCCAGGTCATTAAATACAGAGATAGGTATCCTGATCGATAGCGATGCGTTAGCATGGCAAGCGACACAGCTATTCAGCAAGGCAACTTCTTTAAAAAACAGCTATAAGATATTAACTGCCAGCCAGAATAATGAGTTACTCTGGCTTACGGAAGAAAAAGATGAAGAAGTTCTGTATCACCATGAACCCGAGGTCAGCTTTCTGAAGAAACTGAGTGTCTACATCCTGGGTCTGCTACCGATAGAAAGCTTGCTCTAGGGTACCTCTGAACAAGTATCATAAATTCTGCGGACTTTTAAGCACACGGATAGCAAAGCATGTTTCGCAGCAAATGCCTGCTATTAATCTTCATGGGCCTTCGCAAGAAATATAACGCAAGGGATATGTGCTTAAAAGCCCGCCCTGTGGGGCGAAACCCAAAAGCCAGCCTCTGCGTTATTGCTTTTCACCATGCAATAAGCATGCTTTCAAAGCAATGCCTTAATTCTGGCCTTTGGGTTTCGCCAAAATTTATGATACTTGTTCAGAGATACCCTAGGCCACCTGTCATTTCCTGCGGGATTTAAAAAAATTCTGCAACAGCTCTTTAGCCTCTTCGCCCAACACACCAGATACGATTTCAAAACGATGATTATGCTGATTGGCTTCCAGCAGGTTAAATGCCCCTCCGAGAGCCCCGGTTCGAGGCTCTGCTGCGCCATATACGACCCTGGCCACCCTTGCGTGGATCAATGCTCCTACACACATAGCACAGGGCTCCAGTGTCACATACATCGTAGTATCGACAAGCCGATAATTTTCGAGTTTCTTACCCGCTTCACGCATCGCCATGATCTCGGCATGTGAGGTAGCATCATGGCTTATGATGGGCCGGTTCCAGCCTTCAGCGATTAACTGGTCGCCTCTGACCAGAACTGCACCAACAGGAACTTCACCAGCCATTTCTGCTTTACGCGCCAGATCGAGAGCGAGAGTCATCCAGTGCTGATGATTTTTTTCAGTCATAAAATTGATTTTAGCCACAGACGCAGAGAAAAACGTTTTCCTCTGCGGTAAATTACATACCTTAAAATACCGGTTAAATGCTATTCCCACTCGATAGTAGCAGGCGGCTTTCCAGAGATATCATAAGTCACGCGCGAGATGCCATCCACTTCATTGATGATACGTGTCGAGACATGACCGAGGAAGTCATAAGGCAGGTGTGCCCAACGTGCAGTCATGAAGTCGATGGTTTCGACCGCACGTAATGCCACCACATAATCATAACGACGACCATCACCCATCACACCTACTGACTTGACCGGGATAAACACGGTGAATGCCTGGCTGACCTCGTCATACAGGTCATGCTTATAAAGTTCTTCGATAAAGATATGATCGGCGAGACGCAACAGATCAGCATATTCTTTTCTGACTTCACCTAAAATACGCACACCCAGCCCCGGACCCGGAAATGGATGCCGGTGAACCATATCGGATGGCAGGCCGAGTTCAACACCGATCTTACGGACTTCATCCTTGAACAGCTCACGTAATGGCTCCACCAGTTTCAGTCTCATATCTTTCGGCAGACCACCGACATTATGGTGTGATTTGATCAGGTGTGAATTTTTACTGTCAGCAGATTCGATGACATCAGGATAGATCGTGCCCTGTGCCAGCCAGTTGGCATTACTTAATTTACTGGACTCTTCTTCAAAGATCTCGACGAACACCCGACCGATAATCTTTCGCTTTTTCTCTGGATCGCTTTCACCTTTTAACTCGTCAAGAAAACG
>DROB01000393.1 GCA_011321985.1 Gammaproteobacteria bacterium
ATCATGAAACCCACGGCTATCTCAGGCGCCAGTTCTGTGATCCGTTTACCTAATTTCAAACCTTCTTTAAATTCTCGACTTCCGATTCTGATCTGCGCCAGCAAGAACAGATTCCGCACATGACCCGGATTTAATTCATCCGCCTTCAGAAAACTGGTTTTTGCATCCTCAACCTGGCCCAGTTTTAGCTGGTTCATCCCCTTCAGGTAATAACCCACGAAGGAATCAGGCCTAAGCTCAACCAGTTTGTTGATAACTGACACAGCCTGATTATGGCTTTCACGTGCCATCAGTAACTCTGCCCTGGCTATCAGTGCTACAGGTTTCCCTTCATGCATTGTTTCTATTTCTTTGACCAGCTTTTCCGCAACAGCCAGATCTTTATTTTTTATATAAGTCTCAATCAGTACGACACGTGACGCTGCATCCTCGTTGTCCACCTCACGGGCCTTCTCGAGCCATTTGATCTGCGACTGTTTATCACCCTGGATGACGGCTAGTCGAGCCAGGGCCTTCAGAGCGGTTGTATTTCCGGCTTCATTGTCAAGAATAGCCTTATATCTGGTTCTTGCCTTTTCGATATCACCTGCTTTTTCATCCAGTCGTGCCAGATTGATAGCGGCCCCTGTATGCTGAGGATCAATCTGCAGGGTCTTTTCAAAATACTTTCGCCCGGCTTCTTCATGACCACTGTTATATTGCACGATCCCCATCAGGTTTGTTATCGTCGCATCATCAGGGTACTCATCAAGCATTTTTTGCGACGACGCGATTGCCTCCTCGTACTTTTTACCCCGCAGATAAGCAAACACCACCATGACCTGTGCCCGATAGGCATCTTTACCACCGGCGATGACCTTCTCAAGTTCGCCGATAGCCTGCTCCATATCACCACTGGACATATATGCCCTGGCCAGCTCACTACGCAATACTGCACTTTCAGGTGCTAGCGCAACCGCCTTTTCCAGCTCAAAGATACCGGCCTTAGCCTGCCCGCTCCGCAGTAGAGACAGGCCATCCAGAGCAAGCAATTCTGCATCTTCTGATTTTTCTTTGAGCCCGGGGCGCAACGCCTCCTGAGCATTTTCATGCTGCTCTAGCGCGATGTAGGCTCTCCCCAGAAGTTTCCGCGCCCTCAGATTCTCGGGCCTGGCGGACACGTACTTACTCAGATAATAAGCTGCCTGCTCAAATTTATTCTGCGCATAACTGACAGCACCAAAAAGCAATAAGCTCGGCTCATGATTCGGGGCAAGTTTTAATATCTTCCGCAGACTGATCTCCGCCTGGTCATAATCCTTTTCTTCAAAGGCGAGCACACCCGCGAGGTAGTTCACCTCTGGATCATCGGGGTTCAGCTTCGCAAGAGGGTCCAGCGCCTCATGTGCCTGTTCATATTCCTTGTCCAGAATACTCAGCCTGGTCACTCCGATGAACGCCTTGCGCCCATTTCTCGTTATGAGATTTGCCGGTTCTTTCGTGATGATTTCTTCATAAAAATCTCTGGCACCTGCAACATCCTTATTATTGATGGCTGCATTTGCTGCCAGTAATCGCAATTCTCCACTCTCCGGATAAAGTTTCATCGCTTCATCCAGGGTCTTGACCGCTTTCGACGTACGACCTTCCAACAGTTGCAGTTTTGCTTTTGTCTCCAGTACATACAGTGCATCGGCTTGCAATTTCTCACCTTCTAAAAGTGTTACTCTTGCCTTGACCAGATCACCCATGCCCGCTTCCGCTACTGCACGTAACCCGAGCAGGTCCGCTTTTGCCGCCTTCGACCAGTTACTTCCGGCAGTAACATCTTCGGCCATCTCTTTAAATTTTCTTTGCAATATCAGGGAGCGTGCAATTTCAATTTTTGCCAGCTCATCTAACCAGCCGAGTTCGGCACTACGTTCAAACTCTTTTTCTGCCGAGGCAATATCTCCAACCTCAAGCTGTATCTCCCCAAGCAGATATCGGGCTTCAGCATTATCAGGATTGCTCTGTAAGGCGTTCTTTAATTCGATAGCCGCTTCCCTCGGCTGGTTTTCAGCCATGTAAGCCTTAGCTGTCTCAACGAGCTCGGTGTCACTGGCACCGGAACCGCAGGCCACAAGCCCGTACAGGGCCGCCACTAAAATAAAACCTCCCGTATATCCTGATAACTTATCTATTACTCGCATGTCTTCTCCAACGAACTTAACTTATTCCAGCTTCTCTTATTCATATGCTACGCAGCCGTAAAATAACGATTACCGGCCATCCACAGGTGTCTGTACACGATTGACAAGTGCTTCAAATGTCATATCTGTTGCAGAGATAAAGTCTCGCATTAATTTTTGGGCCTGCTCGAGGCTACCTGCCTCATCTGTAGCGACTGCGATGACATAAGAGTATGTTTTTCCTGTCAGCAGGCCCAGAGCCTGTAATGCTTTCGCTTCGTATTTACTCGATGTGGTCCAACCTCCCACATTGTACCAATACCATACGAGACGCTTATTACCATGTTTGTTTTCCAGCTGTTGCTCGAGGACCTGGATATCGCCAGCCGTGCTATTTCTTGCCCGGCTATAGTTTGTTTGCCAGATATCGGCGTTATTTATATGATTGTAATGGGCGATTAACTCCTTACCCTGCTGCGCCACCGGATAATAACCGACATATAGTAACACTTCCCGCTCCCCTTTAGAGTATGCCTGCTGCTCGCTTATCGCTCCCCGATACAGCGGTATCCAGTCATCATCGTTATCTCCCGGAACCGACCAGCCGGGCGGAGCAGCCGGCATTGTGAGCACGATATCCTCACCATGAGAGCTTATTAGATGATCGATACGATAGACCAGAACCGGCCCCGTCAGGAGCAGCAGAAAAGCCAGGATAACCACGGCCGGGTATTGCCACTTCTTCACCGCACAAGGTCCGGATACCGGCTCTTTTTCTTTCTTTACGTTACCGACATCTACTCTGGAAAGCCTGGCCTGCTGCCGACGATACAGTTGTGCATCGATCACCAGCAGGAGGATGACCAGCCCTCCGAACAGGTACCAGCCCAGCATCAAATGATCATAGACGAGTGGATGCTGCATCTCTGTGGAATAACCGAGATAAACGATAATAAAAACACGCAGTATGTTTGCCAGCACGCCCGCAGTAGCCGTAATGATTACGACCAGCAACCTGGTGCGAAAGCGCTGATAATTCAGATAGGCATACAATGCGCCCAGCGTGAGTGCCGCCAGCAGATAACGCATACCACTACACGCCTCTTCAACAGACAACGTGCCCGCAGGCAGGACGATCCTGTTCTCCTGCAGAAAAGCCGGAATTTTTAATAACCGGACACCCGCAAAAACAGTGTTCGCTGTCAGGTCCTGCAGCATCGGGGACAATGGAAACCAGACAGGTATCGCAAAGATGATGAACAGGACAGGGAAGGCCAGCCTTCTGCTCACCTGAGGGCCCAGCGTTACCCATACGAGGGACAGAACCAGTAACAATAATGCAACAGCCTGCACCACCAGAACACCGACCAGCGCCCCCACCAGCCAGAACAGACTGGAAACCAGTACCGCCAGTAATGCCCGGTAATCAGGACACGGCGTGAGCCTCGATAGCGATTCTCGACTGCGCAGTATCAGGTACGCACTGATGGCCAGCACCAGATAACCGTGAGCGTATTCACCCGTTTCCAGCTGATTCCAGAACCCTGTCAGGTAGAATAAGGTTTGCTGGTACAGCAGCATCGCCGCCAACAACAAAAGAGCAACGCTTATTCCTGCTGAACGCCATCCAGGGCAAGTTTGTTCTATATCCGGTTTCATACACTAATCGTCCTGAACAACTATTTCCCCGGCTCCGGCATCCCCAGCTTTTTCACCAGGTTATACAATGACGGCCGACTGATTCCCATCGCAGCCGCTGCATGCGTGACATTATTATTATGTATGGCGAGCGCACGCTGAACGACCTCACGCTCTGCCTGCTCCCTGGCATCACGAAGACTCAAAGACTGATCTTCCTGCTTGCCCTCAAAACCCATATCTGCCGCTGTCATCCGGTTAGTCTCCGCCAGGATCACCCCTCGTTTTACCCGGTTCTCCAGCTCACGGACATTACCAGGCCACGTATAAGCATCGATCTCGGCCCTTGCCTTATCGGTAAAACCACGGAAACTTCGCCCATTTTGCTGGCTAAACTTATCGAGAAAAGTCTGTGCCAATAATAACTTATCACTCTCACGTTCCCGCAATGGAGGTACCTCGATGACGATCTCGCTGATCCTGAAGAACAGATCTTCACGGAAAGTCCCCTGTACGATGGACTCCTTCAGATTACGGTGTGTCGCACAGATGATCCGCACATCAACCGAGATCAGATCACGACCCCCAATACGTTCGATCACACGCTCCTGAAGGAAACGTAACATTTTTGCCTGCAGAGGCATCGGCATGTCGCCGATCTCATCGAGAAAAAGTGTGCCACCCGCCGCCGTTTCAACTTTACCACGCGTTTGTTTTACCGCACCGGTAAACGCGCCTTTCTCATAACCGAACAACTCACTCTCTAGCAGGTTATCGGGTATTGCTGCACAGTTCAGGGCGACAAAAGGTTTATCCTGGCGGGTGCTAAGACGGTGTAGTGCCTGAGCGAATAATTCTTTTCCTGTACCACTCTCACCCAGGACCAAAGTGGTCGCCTCTGAAGGGGCGACTTTCTCGACCATCCGGCACGCTGCTACCATCGATGGGCTTGAGCCGACGATGCCATCAAGTGGTGAATGGGTTCCATTATTTACCAGCTGACGATTTTCTTCTTCAAGCTGATGCAGGTTGTAAGCACGGTCGATGATCAGGCCTAGCTCTTCCGGCACGATAGGCTTCTGATAATAATCATACGCCCCCATGGAAACCGCCTCCAGAGCATGGAGCCTGTCATCATTGCCGGTAACGACGATTATCTTTGTATGTGGAGCCAGGTTTAAAATTTCCTGTAACGCAGCCAGACCCTCCGAGACATTAGTCGGATCAGGTGGCAGACCCAGATCCAGCGTAACGACCGGTATTTTATGTTTTTCGATTAACTCGAGTGCCGAAGCACGATCACCCGCAATGAAGACTTCATACCCCTCAAACGACCACTTGAGTTGTTTCTGTACCCCGGGATTATCTTCTACCGCAAGCAGTGGTTTTAATTCAGCATGTGCCATCAGTTTGATACTTCAATCATGTTTCAGTCCTAGTTCTGGTTCTAGATGCACGATATCCTGCAGTTCTTACAGGGAAACCAGACAACTATCCATCCGCTCCAGAGCACCTGTCGCCATCATCCATAACGGGTAACAGCAAAGAGATTATAGACCCTTTTTCAGGTTTACTCTGAACACGTATATCTCCCCCTATACCTCTGATAAAATCCCGACTCTCATGCATACCTATGCCCATGCCAGCATTCCCCTTTGTGGTATCAAATGGCTTGAACAACCGGTCGCGAATAAAGTCAGCGGTCATACCGTGACCACTGTCCTTTATCTCGATGGTATACATTGATGTGTCACATGAGACCGTGATCTCTATCGTGCCGTCATCATCGGTAGCCTGCTGCGCATTATCGATAAGGTGGCCCAGAACATTTGAAAGTCGCTCCTTCTCGACGGTTAACCTGCTTTCTGAACACTGGACATCCAGCTCAGGCCTCGGCGACTGCCCGCTTTTACTACGAACGACATCTGCCACCAGCTCCGCCAGTTCAAAACTTGTTTTCTTCTCCGCCTGCGCCTGTTTATTACGTAACTGATCGAGCAATTTCTTGATATCTCCAGCAGCATTGTCCACCGTACCAAATGCGTCCTCGATAAATTCAGGGTTGTCCTTATGTCTCTTTGCGTTACGTGCCACCATCTCGAGTTCAGAGGCGATATTCTTAAGATCGTGCACCATATAAGCAGACAGCCTGCTGAACACTTCAAACTGCTTGGCCTCTGCAAGGGCATCCGTCGTCATCAAAACAGTCAGGTGGTTTGACACCTGTTTAGCCGCTGTTTTTAACAGGTCCCTGTCTTCCCAGTTGATCGTCCGGATAACCAATGGATCTGCCAGAATAACAAAACCTATCAACTCACCCTGCTCCTGCAGAGGAATTATCTGCCAGGGCCGGTTTATCTGCTGCAACCACTCCGGTAAATTCAAACCATCGTATTCATCGACACGTTCGTCGATCTCCATCAAATTTATTATGTACCCCGTCTCTTCAAAAAAGTGGACGAGTGAAGACCCTGCGGGTTCATCGATCGCTATCTGGCCCGTATTCCATGATGCTACATTCTTATAGCCAGACCCTCCATCGCGCAACCAGAGCAACCCTGTCCTCGCATCAATAGTATGGGCCAGTGCAGAAATGATGGTTTCGAACTGGGCTTCCCGCCCCACCTTATCACCCAGTTTATCGGTCAATCTCAACCATTCGATGCGGTAATCATATTTATTCTTGTAGAAATGTTTGGCAAGAAACACTTTGAGGCGCGCTCGCACCTGGCCTGAAAATAATATTGCCGCCAACAGGACCACCGCCAACGAAAGAAAGGCAGCCTGCCCGATCCGGCCCCAGTCGCCACCAAAAGCCCTGATATAATAGCCCGCTCCAGCCATCAGCAGCAGATAGACACCGCCACCCATAATCGCTGTGGTATTGAACACGACCTCTCTGGAAACGAAAATATTCAGGGACCAGTTCTTGTTACGAGCAGACGATATTGCCAGCAGCGGCACGGCCATCAGATTGACGACCCCACGTATCTCCCACAATCCCTGATCGACACGACGAAACAGCAGAGCGTCAGCATAAAAATAAAAATCAAAAGCAAATATGCCTCCCACACCGAGGAACAGATACTTGGTAGCCCATCGATATCGCGCGGAGGTGTTCCTGTATAACTGCTCTATGATGGCCAGACCGATAAGTGCAAGAAATACCTGTCCTGCGATGCCTAATACAGGCTGAATCGACAATGAAAACCAGTAATTGACCAGCAACAGACCCGTGAAGCCAAGACACATCGGCAGGATCCAGCGTACAATTTTTTTGTAACTGGTGCCCCCTTTACCCTGCGAAGCCGCCATTTCAAATAATTTGAGGAGAAAGACATACCAGGCCATATAGCGCAACAGTTCAAAGACCTGATAAAAAGGGATCAGTCCGGTATCATCGACAGCAATTTTTGCTGCCAGCGCGGCCCAGACCGCACTAATGATGATAACGATAAAAAGCAGCTTCCCCTGCATGCTGCTACGCCAGCTGAGCATCAACAAGACAGCGAAAAAACCGTAAACAATCGCTGCAGCCAGATAGCTGTAAACACCGATATTCATAACGGCTTCATCACGCTGTCTTCAGGCCAGTCGCTATCAGTCAGTTTCATCTTTGGGCACACGAATTGATAATTTAGATTTACAGGTAAAAACAACCGGTAGTTCACACTGAGCACTATCCCTTTGATTCTTACGTACTTTGCCGGTACGCCTGATCAAGCTTTCACGGTAGTAACAATAATCTCTGGGGAATAGGTACTTTCCAGCCCATCGGTATCTATGACTGTCACCACGACAAAATAAACACCCACAGGCACACGGGGTATCTGCGCCTGCACTGAAGCACCACCACCAACATCGAACTGGTTTTGATAAAAACCTGTCGTCGTACCATAGTAGATACGATAACTTGCGATATCCGATAACACCATCACACTACCATCTTCTCTCTGCGACGGTGCCAACCAACTCAAATTCAACACGCCCGTGGCAACGGAACCGGAGCCTCCTCCCGAGCAGGCAACGAGGGACAAGATCACTGTGATAAACAACAGAAACTTTATATGCAATCTGTAAAAATGCAAAAAAAACATACATCACCACAACTGAATAAGGGATTAAAAATTTTATACATTTGTGAATCCAAGTATAGACGGAACACGCGAACCCGTACGCATTTCTACAGAAACGCTCAGTGCTGAAAAAATTACTGTGCGCCCTTGCCCAGCATGACTACCTCAGCCGTCTGCAAAAGTATCAGCAAGTCCAGTAATACACTGTAATTTTTGACATAGAACAGGTCGTACTGCAGCTTCTCAATACTGTCTTCCTCCGTATCACCATAGGCATAACATATCTGCGCCCACCCTGTCAGACCCGGTTTTACTCTATGGCGCTCCTCATAATAAGGAATAGTTTGAGAAAGTTTCTCGATAAACTCAGGTCGCTCAGGCCGCGGCCCGACAAAACTCATGTCTCCATTCAATACGTTATACAGCTGCGGCAACTCATCTAGCCGGCATTTCCGAATAAAAGCACCGACCTGAGTGATACGTGAATCATTTTTACTCGCCCAGCGTGCCACACCGTCTTTTTCGGCATCGGTGACCATACTACGAAACTTATATATCTTAAACAGCATGCCATCCTGTTTAACCCTTGTCTGGCTATAAAGGATCGGGCCACGGCCACGGCTTTCTATAAAAATTGCCAGACTCACCATCAGGGTAAACGGTAGCGCTATCGGTAACAGTGTAAGTACGACCAGGATATCCAGAGAGCGCTTACCTACCCTGCGGACCGTTCCGACTTCAAAACCATCTGCCAGATATAACCAGCTGGGGTTCAGCATATCCAGTCGAATTTTGCCCGCACGGCGCTCAAAAAAAGTCACCATATCCAGGATATTGACACCACTCATCTTGCAGTCGATCAGGCCCTTTGTTGGAAATTTCTGTGACCTTCGATCATCCACAGCAATAACAATCTCATCGATATCGTTCTCTTCAACATACCGAATCAATGGTACATCCAGTGTTATAGCATTGCTATCTGTGGCTATCCCGTCGCCTTCCATTGCCACGAACGCAATAATATCGAGCCCTTTCAGCTCACCGGAGCTGACGGCATCCCGGATCAGACCGGCCTTTTTACCCGAGCCCAGCACCAGGACGCGCGTCCACATACTATGCTCTTTAACCACCCGTCTGAAAAAAAGTCGGACGACAGAGATAAATAGAAAGCTAAGTGCCACCGCTAGAAAAAGTGCGCCACGACCAAGAAAAAACTGGGGAACAAAATAAAAACTAACGCCCAGGGGAATCAGGCCCAGCAATAATCCGCTTGCGATCCGCAGGACCAGCATATTGATAAAACGCCCCGTCTGCCGCTGATACAGCCCGAAAGCAACCAGACTGAGTTGCAGTACGACAGCATAGACCAGTGCCTTGGGCCAGAACGAGGCATAATCAAACTGCCACTCACTTTCCCAGAACCGGATAATAAAAGCGAAATAGAGCGAGAATATTAATACCAGAAACTCAACCGCCGCCAACACGACGAATTCAGTTGGTATGTAATATCTGGAAAATTTTGTTGAGTGACGAAAAAATTTAACGGTGCCCATAATAGCAACCAAACATATCCCTGAAATAAAATGCCGTTACAGTGACTTGTCGGCCCATATCATGATAAACATCTATTGTAGAATTCTAGCACTTATCCCTGATTTGACCAGTGTATGAACGTTAACTATTTGTTAACAGGGCTTCACTCCCGGCACAAAAAATCATGGCGAGAGACCAAAGGTGCTCTCGTATAACTGAAAATAACGACCTTTCCATGCTACCACTCGTAGCAACTGCCCAGGTCACCTCCCTATCGGCTGATTTATCGACAGAAAAACCGTACCCGAGTATTCTTGACTGGATCAGCCATCCCCGTCATTAGAACTGATCTGAATATTTTTTGTCATGACTTATGTCATAAACGCCTGAGATTGGGTCGATAACCGCTTGATTTTGCATGTGTGCTGACCGCAACAGCGGCGGCCAGATTATCCGGGAAAATGCACCGGTGGGAAGCACAGGACAACTTTCCTGCAAAGAGAAAACAACATAACAGAATTAACCCGCTGCCAGTTTTTTTATACCACCCACATATTCACCCAGCGCGCGTCTGGCCACGGGGGTCAACAGGCCTTCGCGATGAAGCTCGACGATAACGACCAGCGCATCCCCACCGACCAGCTTATCCTTTTTTTCCAGGCCCGCATGCAGGAACAAACGATGACAGATAAGATTAATCCGTCTGGGTACGCCTGCGCTAAAATTATGGACCAGACTGCAGACCTCGTCCGTAAAGGAAGGGTGGTTCTTCCACCCTACACAACGAAGCCGATGCACGATGTAATCGACCGTCTGCTCAAAATCGAGGGGTTTCAGTTGAGCGGCGGCAATTAATCGCTGATGAAATTGCTCCATCCCGGGGGACCTTATCAGGTCCATCAAAGACTCCTGTCCTACTAAAAAAATCTGCAACAATAACTGGCCATTATCTTCCAGGTTAGACAATAACCGTAATTCTTCCAAAGACTCTGCCGACAGGCCCTGTGCTTCATCAACGATCAAAATGATACGACGCCCTTCGGCCTTCTCCTGCCTGAGAAACAACATGAACTCACGCATCGCATTGATATTGCTGGAATGACCCACCTGCAGTGAAAAAGCGTCAGCCACCATCTCAACCAGGCCACCGGCACCCAGTTGCACATTGGTGACCACACCAACTTTAACCTGTGATAAATCCAGCTCGGAGAGCAAAGAAGCAATTAATGTGGTCTTACCCGTTCCCGGTGAACCAGTGATGGCCACGATTCCTTCACCTTCATTAATTGCGTATTTTAAATAGGATTTGGCATCATCGTAAGTGCGATGCCCGAAAGAAAACCTGTGGTCAGGACTCAGGCGAAAAGGCTGGCCCTGCAGGTTATAAACTGATTTGTATACATCAAGCATCGGTCATTTATCCCGGCCAACGCCCGAGACAGCATACTCCACTTTAAGGTCCACGCAAAAATCCTTTTAAGACAATTTGAACATCCCGCAAAAATTCCAGCAAGATGATACGTATTCACCCTAAAGACTACTGTCTCACTGCCAGAAGCAGCAAATTCTACCATAGAAACACTTGCC
>DROB01000394.1 GCA_011321985.1 Gammaproteobacteria bacterium
ACAATTTTAGAAGAAGTACCCTGTCCTCGTGTTAAGCCGGGGCATTTACTGATTCGCACCAGCACATCCCTCGTATCTGCTGGAACCGAGAAAATGCTGGTTGATTTCGGAAAAGCGAACCTTATAGATAAAGCACGCCAGCAGCCAGATAAGGTTAAGATGGTGCTTGACAAGGTGAAAACTGACGGTCTTATGCCAACCATCGAAGCGGTCAGGAGCAAGATGTCGCAGCCTTTACCGTTAGGTTATTGTAACGTGGGTGAAGTCATCGAAATTGGGGCAGGTGTCGAGGGGTTCGCTCTTGGTGACCGTGTCGTATCCAACGGTAAACATGCTGAAGTAGTCTGTGTGCCAACGAATCTTTGCGCAAAAATTCCTGATGCTGTCGATGATGAAGAAGCCGCTTTTACTGTCATCGGTGCGATTGCCCTGCAAGGTGTACGCCTGATTCAGCCAACACTCGGCGAAGCTGTCGTGGTAACAGGCCTGGGTCTGATCGGCCTGGTTACTGTCCAGCTATTGCGTGCGAACGGTTGTCGTGTACTAGGCCTGGATTTTGATCCTGAAAAACTGGAGATGGCGCGCAAGCTGGGTGCAGAGACCGTCGATTTGTCAAATGGTGAAGATCCCGTTGCTGCTGCGCAGGCCTTTTCTCGTGGAAGAGGTGTGGATGCGGTACTCGTGACCGCATCGACTAAAAGTAATGAGCCTATGAGTCAGGCGGCAACAATGTGTCGAAAACGAGGACGCATTGTGCTGGTTGGTGTCGTGGGGCTTGAATTATCTCGCGCGGATTTCTTTGAAAAGGAGATTACGTTCCAGGTTTCCTGTTCTTACGGAGCAGGTAGGTATGACCCATCTTATGAAGAAGGGGGGCAAGATTACCCGATAGGGTATGTGCGTTGGACGGAGCAGCGCAACTTTGAGGCTGTACTGGATATGTTACAGGGAAAAAATATCGATGTTCACCCCTTGATTTCTCACCGTTTCTCACTGGAAAAAACGAAGGAAGCTTATGATCTGGTAGGTGGTGATGGCAAGTCCTTAGGCATCTTACTACAATATCCTGATGCTCAAACTAAGTCTCTGGATGAGGTGAGAAAACAGACTGTTAGATTAGTCGAGTCCAACGAGGCCAAGGCTAGTGATAAAGTTAACATAGGCTTTATAGGTTCTGGTAATTACGCGACACAGGTATTGATTCCGGCATTTAAGAAAACCGGAGCTAATATGGTGTCAGTTGCATCCAGTGCAGGTATAAGTGGCGTTCATGCCGGGCAGAAAAACAATTTTTCTGAAACGACGACAGATACCGAAGGTTTAATCACTAACCCTGAGATCAATACAGTCGTTATCACTACGCAGCATAATAGTCATGCTCACTTTGTGTGTGATCTGTTAAATGCAGGCAAGCATGTGTTTGTAGAAAAACCACTTGCCCTGAAACGAGATGAGTTATCGCTGATTGAAAGTACGTACAAAGAAGCGTGGTCACGTGGTGATAATCCATTGTTGATGGTCGGCTTTAACAGACGGTTTTCTCCACAGATACAGAAAATAAAATCATTACTTGAACAGGCTAAAGAACCTAAATCATTCATCATGACTGTGAATGCAGGTGCTATACCGCCTGATCACTGGACACAGAGTAAAGAGGTGGGTGGCCGCCGTATCATTGGA
>DROB01000395.1 GCA_011321985.1 Gammaproteobacteria bacterium
AAAAATCACTTCAAGGGCACCTCTGTTAATTGATTGCACCCTCTGACGCATGATGGTATCTGATTGCCATCAACGCGAAGCATACAAGTGATGGGAAATAATTATGAAACTTATCCTGATTGGGGCACCTGGCTCAGGTAAAGGCACACAGGCCAAATATCTAACAGACAAATACCATGTTCCTCAGATATCGACAGGTGATCTGTTGAGGGCTGCCGTTGCCGCACAGACACCGCTCGGTCGTCAGGCTAAAGCGATTATGGATGCAGGGCAACTGGTCCCCAATGATATCGTCATCGGCATGATCCGTGAGCGTATCGCACGGCCCGATGCCGACCAGGGTTTCATACTGGATGGCTTCCCTCGTAATATCGCACAGGCCGTAGCCCTGGATGATATTTTAGACAAATTAGGCAAACCGATCGATGCCGTCCTGCAATTTGATGTCGATGCAGAAATGCTCATACAGCGCATGATCGGTCGATTAACCTGCATCTCCTGTGGTGCCCTGTTCAACCTGTTCACGCAACCCCCCGAGACCGATGACAAATGCGATGAATGTGGCGGCACATTACACCACCGTTCTGACGACAATGAAGATACCATCGAACGCCGGCTACACGTGTTCGAATCACTCACCCAGCCACTGAGCGACTACTATAAGCAAAAGGGTATACTGCATATCGTCGAAGCGCACGGTGATGTCGCCGAGGTTACGAAGCGGGTTAAATCAGCTCTGCGCGGCTTGCGTCCCAAGCGCACACCGGTCAAACCCATGCTGGCCCCGGTCCCAACACCGACCGCAAATACAAAGCCTGCCGTCAAGCACGTAAGAGTCGAAGAGCGCCAACCTAAACTCCGTCCACGCAAGGTCATCAAGACGCTTTCGGGGAATACCACGATCAAAAAACTGAATATCAAGAAAGAATTACCAAAAGTTGTCAATAAAAAATCGATCAAAGCCGCAGCAAAGAAAAAAGCCAGTGCCGCCGAAGCCATCAAGGAACAGGCAGAACTGGACAAGGTCCTGGATAAACAACTCAAAGAACTGGAAAATGAATTAAAGCAGACAAAGGCACAACTAAAAAAAGCCGCCGATGCTGAAAAAGCACTATTAAAAGCCGAAAAAGAAAAAGATGCTGCCCTCAAAAAAGCACTGCATGCTGAGACCACAAAACTGAAACAGAAGAAAAAGTAACGTATTTCAGATAAAAAGCTTTCGCTGTAACAACTTAAAGCTGATCATGCAGATGCAGCCAGTATGACTAAGCTCCGCCCTTAACTAAAAGACCGCTACCGCCCAGAAGCGGACATCCAAGAACAAAGTCAAAAGCTTGTTTACCGCAGAGACGCAGGATCTGTGTTGTTAACAGCACCTGCGGCGCAATCAACAAATCCAGATTTTATTCTGTGACGAGCCCGGATAGAGCGGTATATCCAGTACGCCCATACCGATGCCCAGCTCCCACTGCAACTCCCCAGCCATAACCGTATAACTGGTCAGAAAAGTCATCGAGAAGAATATTTCTCCGGTAAAAAAAATAAACCTGTGCTTATTTTTACTTAATAATACGGACAGTCCATCCTGATAAAACCATTTAAATTCAACACATTGAACCACTTTATCATCCGCGGTGAGCATTAATTTATTCAGAAGCCTCAAAAAATAACGATAAAATCATTTGACTTATTATTTTTTGGGAATATAATCCCAAATATGAGCAATACAATAAATCAAATTCTTACCGAAAGCGCACTCAAGATCCTGCGCCCTCTGGTACGCGTCATGATCCGTAACGGCGTATCCAGCGGCAGCTTCGAAGAGCTGGTGAGAAAATCCTATGTTGATGAAGCTTTTTTGATGGGAAGAAAAGAACAGAAAAAAACGACAGTATCCAGTGTTTCAGCTCAGACCGGCCTATCTCGAAAAGAAGTAAAACGCTTGAACGAACAGGAAACTGAACATAATGCTGTTGTGGAACAAAAATACAACCGAGCCATTCGGGTGATAAGCGGCTGGTGTAATGACGACAGGTTTACCGACGCTAAGGGTAAAACCAGGCGGTTACCCATCGAAGGTGAAAGCGTCTCATTCGCCGCACTGGTAAAACAATACAGTGGCGACATCCCCACAAAAGCCATGCTCAATCTGCTCATCGCTGCAGACTGCGTCAAAGTAGAAAAAAACACCGTCCAGTTAATCAAACATGCTTATGTCCCCGGCAAAGACTCCGTCGAAGTTATCCGGATCTTAGGCACTGATGTAAATGAACTGCTCAACACCATCGATCACAACCTCACAGCTACAGAAAACAATAAACGTTATCAGAGAAAGGTATCGACCGCCCTGCTCGACAAGAATGCCATCGAACAGTTTAAGGAGATATCAGACAAAAAATCCCAGACGCTACTCGAAGAGCTCGACATCTGGTTATCGCAGAATGAAACCACTTCCGACGACGACAGTGCATGTTATGTCAGTCTTGGAATTTATTATTACGAACAATAATGTTCAGGAGAGACAAGATGAATATGAAATTGACAAGCAGTACACTCAGTGCCGCCATAGCACTAACCCTTACAGCCTGTAGCGGCACTGGTGGAGGCGTTGCCGGTATCGGTGGATCAGGTTTTACATCCTCGGGCAGCGTCACCGGTTTTGGCAGCATTTTTGTCAATGGTGTCGAATTTGACACCAGTTCCAGCAGCTTTGATATCGAAGGTTTAAGTGGAACACAGACAGACCTCGCATTAGGTATGCGAGTAAAAGTCTCCGGCTCAGTCAATGCTGACGGTGTCACCGGCACGGCCACGACCGTCACCTTTGAGGACCAACTGGAAGGCCCCATCAGTTCAGCTACCTTCACAGAAGATGCTGATATGTTGAACAAACAATTTACTGTCCTGGGAGTCACCGTCAATATCAATGCCGATGATACGACCTTTGTCGGTACAGGTTTTGATTATGACAGTATCGCTTCCGGTGATAACATCCAGATCAGTGGTTTTTATGATGATGCAGGCATATTACAGGCAACTGCCATTGTTAAAAAAGATGCTTTTGTTGCTGGCACCACCATCGTCGAAGCCAAAGGCAAGCTGTCTGCGCTGGCTTCCAATACCTTTACACTCACCATAGGCACGACCACCACGCTGTCCGTCGATGCCAGCGGTGCAGATATTAGCCAGATAAGCGGTGGCCTGGCAAACGGTCAGTTCGTAGAAGTAAAAGGTACCATTGCTACGGTAAGCGGAACATCGCTATCAGCTACCGTCATAAAACTTGAAGATGATCAACAGGCCGAAGGCTCTGATATCGAGATCGAAGGCTTCATCACACGTTATGTCTCTGTCAGTGATTTCGACGTAGACGGTACACCGGTCAACGCCTCCTCTGCGACAAAGACCCCCTCAACCCTGTTGCTACGAAGTGGCATCAAAGTCGAGGTCGAAGGCACGGTGAGCAATGGTGTATTACAGGCCGCTGAACTAAAACTGCGTGAAGGTGAAGTCAAGGTACATGCCGTTGCATCTAATGTCGATACCACGACCAATACATTCCTGATGACCGTATCTGGCGATACCATAAAAGTCACGGTTAACAGCAGTACCCGACTGGACGATAAACTGGTAAGTGAAACGCTGGCAGATGCTGTCGCAAAACTTGAAGGGCAGTTCCTGCGAGTTCGCGGCATCGATGATGGTTCTGGTAATGGCCTGATCGCCACACGTATCCGAATCAGAAACCTGCATGATGATGTCATCCTGCAGGGCACGATCGATATGAGTAATATTGGCTCGTCCGTTACCGTGCTGGGTGTGACCGTCGAAATCAATAACAACACTGATTTCCAGGACATCAACAACAACACCCTGGGCGCAGGTACTATGGGCCATACTGATTTTGATGCTCTGGTAACACCGGGTGTCACGCTGATCAAGATCAAGGATAAAGATGTTACTGATGACATCGCCGATGAGGTCGAGTTACAGCGACCATAAGAACAGCAAAACCATTAAACGGCACAGGGACGTGCTCTATGACGAGTGATTAATGATGCTTAATACTTTACAACTGGAAAAATATTGGTCACATACTGTGGTTATGCCGGACTTTGATATAGAAAGTCATTGCCCAGCAGAGCTGCTATATGCCATACAGCATAATCAGTTACATCTA
>DROB01000396.1 GCA_011321985.1 Gammaproteobacteria bacterium
AAAAAGATTCAGAACTCTACCAGTTATTAGCACTGGTTGATGCTATTAGAGGCGGTCGAGCCAGAGAGCGGGGGCTTGCTAAAAAGGAGTTAAAAATAAGGCTTAAACAGTATGAATAATGCAAAAAATCCAAATATAGAATTATTATTAATCGCTGTACATCAACTCGGTGAGCTAGTTGATGAAATGGTTTTTATTGGAGGGTGCGCAACCGGTTTATTAATAACAGATGCCGCTGCACCACCAATACGTGCGACAAAAGATGTTGATGCTATCGTACAAGTTACAACCAAATCTGGTTATTATAAATTGTCAGAAAGGTTACGACAGAAAGGCTTTACAGAGGATGTCAGCGAAGATGCTCCGCTGTGCCGATGGATTACAGATAACCTCACACTGGATATTATGCCAACTGAAGCGGATATCCTGGGTTTTGGTAACCAATGGTATACAGCTGCAATGGATAATGCTGAGGCAATTTCCTTGTCTGATAAAGTGAGTATCCGAATGGTCTCAGCACCGTATTTTTTGATTACAAAACTGGAAGCGTTTGACGGCCGAGGTAATGGTGATTACCTGTTGAGTCACGATATCGAGGATATAATTTCTGTGGTCGACGGCAGACCAGAATTAGCAGAGGAGGTTAGACTTTCTGAGTCAGCACTTGTAGATGTGCTAGCAATACGTTTTCATATGCTTCTTGGAGATCAAGCGTTCGTGGATGCGGTTTCTGGTCACATGCCTACAGATGACATCAATCAAAGTCGTGTGGAAAGAATTCTAAGTACAATTAAAGGAATCTCAAATCAGGTGTAACAGAAACATCTGTAAACAAGCTCAAAACCCACTTAAACTGGCAGAATCTACAATCATTGAGACCGCCCAGAATAAGTTCTGGTCAGGATATTAATTAAGAACCACAAAATTAAATGCGAAATTCAGCGTGAAGTCTTGACCAGTGAACCCTGAGTGGGTAGGCAGCTAATACTAGCCAATCAAACCTTTTATTACAATTATTTTGCTAACTCAACTTCAGAAAAATTACAGCCCCGATTTCTAGCGTTTTTAAGTCGTATCATAATAATTCAATACTTTTATAAATTTTCTATATCAATAAGCTTAATGAGGTACTCATGGATTTTTTATAATATCTTCTTCGTCTTCGGCGATAAGGCCTGACAGTCCCGGATCTGTTAACGGGTAATCGGAGCTGCGTAATCTATTTAAAGGGATCTTTAAATCCATGTGTGCTCGATATGTATTATATGCATCAACCACATCAGCATAAGGAAAGCCATCATACTGCAATAAAACAAGCATATCAAAATTGTCGCGCATAGCATGTCGATCGGCAAGCACTAATACCTTTGTGATAAATAGCGTTTCCAATGATGCTAGGCGTAAGTTTTTAGACCATTCAACACCTGGGTCTTACGCTAGTTTCTCACGCCCATTCTCCTTAAAAGTAAGCTTTACGTCACCAATTGACCAATCTTGCTGGTAAGCCTGGGGTCGCTGGTTCGAATCCAGTCGGGCACACCATGTTCCTTTGCTTACGACGGTTACAATGCAATAATCACCAAACTGTTTTTTGCCGATCAGACCGGTAAGCCGGCCATCCACCCGGGCCGCACGCCTTACATTACCTTGCAGGGAGCGGGCATACGGCGAGTATAGTATCGTCTATCCTCACCCCTTATCTTCTACCGCCTGCCAGGGTACCTAGTAGGCGATAATACCGGGTTTAAATTGCTTGAGATTTGGCATCGTCATACCGACATTTGCATTGATGAACGTCGGATCAGATATGACATAACGCCTGCCTTTATATTGCACGCTGTCACCCTTTATCTTTTCATTAAATGCAACTGCCGTTGCTACATGACCCGGATAATCTACCCCGACGACATCGAGGCCTAACAGACTTTTCACTAACCAGGCAAAAAGTACTGCACGATCTTCACAGTCGGAATAGGGATAAAACAGGGTTTCCTCAGGGAAGAGGTAATTTTCTTCACCAAACTGCTGGTCATCGGTTTCATACTTCAATGAAGTCTGCACGAACCGCAATAAAAAATTGACCGCCTGTGGCTCGGACATCCCCTGCATATACTTCGCCAGCTGCTTTTGTAATGGTGTTGCCGTCGCTTTATACACTCCTGAAGAAAAATACAGGCTCAGACTCAACTGGGGGTATGTGCTAAAAAATAGGACTCGACCTCGATCATAAGCAACATCGATATTGTATTGTTTCCCTTCGAATTTGAAAGACAGGTGCCGGCGCTCGGATTGATTACTGGATGCGACCGTCGGTGTCACTCGCATATCGAACGCTTTAGCTGCGCCCGGATACTCACCGTCGTAGGTAAACACCCGGCCCAGTTTCTTTTTCTTTCCATCAAAGTCAATGGCGTAGTATCGTTTCCCGGCAAAGGTAAAATAGGAGACCTCAAACAACTCCTGTTCAGACGGCACCAGTAGATAAACAGAGGATTTACTGTAAGCGATGCGAGCCTTAAAACCTGACTTTGCCAACAAGAACCAGCTCAACAGCGCACTCTCATTCTGACGATTATTATTTACACCTGCAGCGAGCTTATGGACGAGTGAAGCATACGCCCAGTCATTTAACTGTAACGATATCTTTTGCGCATCTAGCTGCTTTAGCAGATCATCGTAATCCGTCCGACTCAGAGAAGACCAGTAAGCACTCACCGAGTCCTTGTTGATGTTTGACGACAGTCGTTTTCGCAGCGCACCGTCATAATAGAAACGCAACGGCTTCCCGTAAAAATTTATGGTCAGCTGCTTACCCTTTGGCGCAACGACGACTGGCGCAACCACAGGAGCCTTGACGATCACTGGTCGAGGCACGGTGACGACGACCGGTTTTTTATTGACGGGTGCCCTCACTACTGGCTGAGGCCTGGCTACCGGCATCACATCCGGCTTGGGTTTTTCATCCCGAACATCACCTTTGACGATATCGACGGCCTTCCATTGTGATTTTAAAAACCGGGTAAACTCTTTATCTCGTTTATCCTTATACTCCTGAAACTCTTTCTTTTGCGCTTCGACACCCTGTGACTGCTGACGCATCCACTGCTGGAAGTCGGTACCGGCCTCAGCAGACAACCCACAAAGCAAGAGACTTAAGCCCAGACATACAACAACATGATTTTTATTGTTCATCATTGTTCCTATTGGTAAAACAGATATAAAAACGGATACTCATAAGCACACGCCGCGATCACTGATCCCTCGTGGCATACGACCACCATGGGCGGATGAAGTGCCGAAATTGCATCGTTACATGAGCATAATTTACTTAAGGGCACCTCTAATTGATCGCACCCTTAAGGCAATGCAGGAGCCATATTTCTGTCCGTACTCCTTTTAATGGCTACACCGCCTTCCCTGGCTCCTTGCGATATACCGTACTTCCTGTACATATTCGCACCGCCTTCCCTGGCTCTTTGCGATATACCGTACTTCCTGTACATATTCGCACCGCCTTCCCTGGCTCTTTGCGATATACCGTACTTCCTGTACATAAAAAAACCGGTGGCCGAGCGATCGGAAACCGGTTTTATACGAACGTAAAAGTTATGATTACTTCATATTTGCGATCGATGATGCCAGTTCATCCTGACCTTTCTGTGCCTTAAACTGTTGCCACAATGCTCTATCATTATTCATACTGGTCTTAAGCGCATTTTCCGTTGCTGTCGCAGCGACAGACGGGTCCATGCCCAGCAACACGTACAATGCGCCTTTTGGGCTGGTGCGTGTTTTGAATATTTTTGTGCCGACCAGTGTCTCATCGGTAATCTGTTTCGTGACCGATGTATTTACTTTGTCGACTGTCTCGCTATCGGCAGCACCGGTTGTTTCAGCATACTGCTTAACCATGTTCTGTACATGTACTTTCATTGACTGTGCCAGTTGCACACGAGCATCGGTTGCTGCCATATTTTTCATGAAACTATGGCCTGCAGCAGATTTTTCAGCAACACCGACCGCTGAAACTTCCACACCTTCGACAGGCTCATCACAGATCCAGCCAGGTGCGGCGGCTGAAGGCGCATCAGGGAACACACAGTCTGCCGCTACCTCCTTGACCTTATCTGAACCACATGCCGACAACATCAATGTCATCACTGCTGCGCCTATTCCTAATAATCCTGTATTTATTTTCATACCATTACTCCCAATTATTTATTTTGTTAATATTATTTCTACCAAACTTAACCGAGTTTAACTCGGGTTGCAATTCATATTGGCAAGTTTACTGCACTTCGAGCAGCAAACCTGTTAAACGCGTCACATTATTTACAGTCACCCGATCATTTTGATTCTTTCTCGATCAGGTAATTGATGATTTTGATCATTCTCTCGTAAGAGCCGGCCATCGAACCACTGGTTATGTATTTCCCGTTAACCGCAACCGTCGGTACACCCTGGATCTGGTATGGCTTTAATTTCCTTTTTGCCTTTCTCACCATGCCATCGACACTAAAAGAACTGTACTCCGCCAGAAATTTTTCTTTGTCCACACCATTTTTTTCCAGGAAGTCTACGATTAACTGTTTCTTGTTTAGTCTGTTTTTATCCTTATGTATCGCTGTAAAAATCTTGCCATGCATGTCTTCGATCAGACCCATATTTTTCAGAGCATAATAAGCCCTCGCCTGCACTTCCCAGTCCGGGCGAAAAATAGCGGGTACACGGATGAACTCGACATTAGCAGGTTTGGATTTGTTCCAGGCAGCGATCGTTGGCTCAAAGGCAAAACAGTGCGGGCAGCCATACCAGAAAAACTCCTGTACCTCGATCTTATCGCCACTATCAGTGGCTTGCGCAGCAATCACTTTATAGTCAACACCTTCCTTGAATCCTGCAGCCTGCAGCACCATCGGGCTGATAATCAGTAACGTAAATATCAATAATTTTTTCATATTATCTCCAACTCTTCTTTATTTTTATGCAAATTACACCCTGGAGGAGCGATACCGGTAATCACCTTCAATCACTCCAGCTACGGAACCCTGTTGTCGATGACTATCGTCAGAGCAATGTCTTTCCCGTTACCCGTCTCACGATCAATATCCTGCTGACCGATATAGTCACCGCTTTGTGCGATAGCCGAGCCGGTTTTAGTCAGGCGCGCAGATATCTGTAATGGATTAAACGCACTCAAATTCATGCCATCGACCATCGCCATACTATCATCCAGCAGGACTGTCACTGGCAACGCGCTCAGGGTCAGACGCTGCACTGCCAATGGCATGCGTGGCCCCTGTTTTGCCTTAGCATAGACAAAGACCGTATCATTTGCATCAAATTTCTGCTTAACCGCGTCGCTCACGTTTACGGTAACCTGTAACCGGGTGGCAGAAGCCGGTGTCTCCGGCTTCACTACTTTATCTGTACCAGTATCTACCCGCATGGCTTCGATGCCCAATAACGTCGTAAGTTCCGGCATTTTTTCACCCGCTGCGATCAAGGCCTCTCTTGATTTTGCAACGATATTGATAACTGACTTGAGCACATCCTTCTCATCTTTCGCCTGTGGCAACAGCCGCACCAGAAGATCTATCGCTTCACGATAGTTAGCCGCCTGATACTCCGCCACTCCGGCAAACCATAAGGTATTCGCATTGTCCGGCTCCAGCTCATTGGCCCTTAACACCAGTGCTCGGGACTCTTCATTAAACTGTCGGTTGTTCATCAGCGCCAGCATCTCGGCCCGCTCTAGCATCAGTTGCGCGTTGTTACTGTCTTTTTCCAGCGCTACAGCAAAGGCATTCGCTGCCTGTGCATTGTTCCCCATGTACTTATGTGCACGACCAAGCATCGTCCACTCCTGTACGGTACCGCCTCCTTTTTCTATCTTTGCTTCCAGCTGCCGTGTCATATCTTCGACCGAGGCCTGGCCTTCTGCCTGAGTACTCGTCTGCGATCCCGCCTGTGCATGGGTCGCCGCAAAGGCTTCTTCACTCGCCGCATGCATACCTAACTCAAGATAGAGCAATAACGCCAACATGGGAATAAAAATACTGATCATCAATGCTAACGCCGGATGGCGTTTGCCCGTACTGCTGTAATGTAACGCTGCGGTCTCCTTGCTTTCCGCTGGGATATCGATGAGCAGCTCACGGTCGAGTTCTTCACGTGCCGCCTTATAAAAAACCTGATCGATACGGCCTTCTTTCAGATCAAGGTCCAGCTCGTTTATCTTTTCATCGTTAATCTTTAGATTGCTGTCTTTGTAGGCAATCGCTGATGACTGACGTACTTTTAGAACGGGATAGACCAGTAAGCCTATTGCCAGTAGCAACATCAAAATCATTAGAACCCAAAATGTGATATTCATCTCTACCTGTTGCCTTTGTAACGAGCCTTATTCCTGCTCTGCATGTAAATTTTTGATACGTTCGATCTCTTCATCACTCAGAGCTTCGTCCTCTCCATCGGTATCTTGTGATCTCATGTGGCGCACGACAAATATCATACCGAGGATAAAGATGATGACGGGGCCAAACCACAGCAACCAGGTCAATGGTTTAAAAGGCGGCCGATACAGGACGTAATCACCATATCGCTGCACCATGAAATCAACGATCTCATCTTCCGTCTTTCCGTCTATCAACATATTATAGATTTCAAGGCGCAGATCTTTTGCCAGATCGGCATTCGATTCAGCGATGTTCTGGTTCTGGCAGACCAGGCAGCGAAGCTCTTCGCTTAACTTATGGAATGTCTTCTCGGTGTCCACAGACTCAAACTTAAAGGTCTCTATCGGCGCAGCCGTAACAGAAGAAACGAGGGTCATTCCCGTCAAGAGCACGAGCAATAAGAGAGCCCCACTCTTCAAGTTCCTCGTGTCATACCGTTTTGAAATAATATTTAACATAGGCGCTATTTCTCAAGACTCTCATAGACGGACATCAATGCCTGATAATTTTTTTCATCAGACAAAGGCCCGATAACCTTGTGCCGGATGATACCTTCTTTATCCACCAGAAAGGTCTCCGGTGCACCATAGACTCCCCAGTCGATGGCAACACGTCCATCACGGTCAGCGGCGATGGCCTGGTACGGGTTGCCTAATTTAGCCAACCAGTTTTTTGCGTCATCGGCATCATCTTTATAATTCAGCCCTATGATACGGACTCCTTTCTGGCTCAGATATTTGACCGTCTCATGTTCCTGTCGACAGGCGAAACACCAGCTAGCCCAGACACTGACCAGTGTCACATGACCCAATAGTTCTTTGCTCGAAAAGCTACCCTCACGGAGTAACAGAGGCAGCTCGAATGCTGGTGCAGGCTTACCGATCAGAGGAGAAGGTACCAGACGAGGATTTAGTGTTAAACCCACCGCCAATAAAGCGACCAGCACCACAAAAACGATAAGCGGCATAAATCGTTTCAGGAAAGTTTGCTGTTTATTTTTCATATCGGGGTATCGTATATAACGGATTAAGCGGCACTATCGGCGACAGTAAAAGACTTCTTCACTTTTGCCTTAACTGTCTGACGATATCTGCGATCACTTACCGCGAGCACACCACCCAGGGTCATCATCAGACAACCTAACCAGATCCAGCGAATCAATGGCTTGTAATATACACGCATGCTCCATGCACCACCTTCTAGCTCCTCACCCAGTGCAGCATAAAGATCTCGTGTAAAACTCTTATCGATTGAGGCATCGGTCATGGGATTACTTTTGCCAGAATAGACCCTCTTCTGCGGGAACAGCTCACCTGATTTTTTACCGTCCGACCAAACCTCGATAACAGCCTCATCGGCGATATAGTTTGGTCCCTCAACTTTCCGAGTCCCTGAAAAGCGAAACTCATAACCAGAGATATCATAGCTACTACCTGGCTCTACACGCAAATCTTTTTCTTCGCTGTATGTCATGGTGATAGTGATACCAGCCACAAAAACAGCCACACCCAGATGCGCCAGCACCATGCCCAGATATGAGAGAGATAGTTTTAATTTCTTTGATAAGCGTGAGGACAAATCTTTCAGCGTGGTCAATGCCACCCATAACGCACCCGCCAGTCCCAGGCCTGTACTCAGATTCAGCTTTTCTTCTATCAAGAATGGCAACAGCAGCCCCAGGACCAGTGAGATAATAAAAATCACCGTCATTACTTTCGCGATACGCGCCCAGTTATCCCCCTTCCAGCGTATCGCCGGACCGATACCTAATAGTAACAATAAAGGGATCGCCACCAGAGAGAACATCGCGTCAAAATAAGGTCGACCAACCGAGATCTTTCCGACACCAAAGGCATCGACAACCAGCGGATACATGGTACCCACAAATACCGCAGCCGCCGCGGTAAGAAATATAATGTTGTTTAACAATAATGCGGTCTCTCGTGAGAAAGCTCTGAACCGACCATGGCTCACCACGGTCGCCGAACGCCAGGCATACAAACCCAGTGAGCCACCGATAACCACGACTAAAAATGCCAGAATAAAAACACCACGAGCAGGATCAGTCGCAAAAGCATGCACCGAGACCAGCACACCTGAACGCACGATAAACGTGCCGAGCAAACTCAGTGAGAAGGCCAGAATCGCCAGCAACACCGTCCAGCTTTTGAACACACCCCGCTTTTCAGTACTCGCCAGCGAATGGATCAACGCGGTTCCGACCAGCCATGGCATGAATGAAGCATTCTCTACCGGATCCCAGAACCACCAGCCTCCCCAGCCCAGCTCGTTGTACGCCCACCAGCTACCCAGCGCGATACCCAGCGTAAGAAAGCTCCAGGCAATGGTCGTCCAGGGGCGTGACCATCGCGCCCAGGTCGCATCCAGCTTACCGCCCAGTAATGCCGCGACCGCAAACGCAAATGCAACAGAAAATCCGACATAGCCCATGTATAACATCGGTGGGTGAATAGCCAAACCCGGGTCCTGTAGCAGGGGGTTCAATTCTGTACCATCGAGCGGTGTCGGGAAAATGCGTTCAAACGGGTTAGAGGTAAATAACATGAATGCTAAAAAACCCGTGCTGATCATTGCCATGACGGCTAACACACGTGCCATTAAAATTTCGGGCAGGTTACGACTGTAAACGGCAACTGCTATGGTCCACAACGAAAGGATCAAGGTCCATAATAATAATGAGCCCTCATGCGAACCCCATACACCTGAGATACGGTACATCAATGGTTGTACCAGATTCGAGTGCTGCGATACATAGAGCACCGAAAAATCGTGCACGATGAAGGCATGCGTCAGTATGGCATAAGCCAGACCGATAAATAAAAACTGGGTCAATGCAGCGGGACGTGCTATCGCTATCAATGCAGCATCATTCCTGGCCGCACCTATCAAGGGCACAACGCTCTGCACGAGGGAAACAGCAAAAGCAATAATTAATGCAAAATGGCCTAACTCAGGAATCATCGGACTATCCTTCTAAATGTTGCCAGTCGGATTTTGTTCTGCCGACTGATTGTCCCCAAGCTGAGGGCCTTTTTCTTTTGCTGCCTTTTCTGCTTTTTTGAGCGCATCCGCTACCTCCGGCGGCATATAATTTTCATCATGCTTCGCCAGTACTTCCTGAGCAACAAACTGCCCATCCGGCTGCAAGTTACCCATGGCGACAATGCCCTGCCCCTCACGAAACAGGTCAGGCAGGATACCGGTATACTCCACGGTCATGGTCTCGGTATTATCGGTTACATCAAACTGTATTTTTAAACTGTCTTTTTCGCGCTGCACGCTGCCATCGACGACCAGCCCGCCGACACGGAAAGAATGACTTTCCGGTGCTTCACCGGCCTTGACCTGTGTCGGACTGTAAAAATACAACAAATTTTCCTCGAACGCTGTCAGCCCCAGCACGGCGGCGATAGCAACACCAAATACGATGGCGATAACTAATACTTTTCTACGACTTCTTTTATTCATAACCTAATTCTTCAATACGATACAATAATTTTAATTTAAGGTGGCACCTGTACTACTCGTTGCTCTGCTGTAACTGTTCCCTTTTGATTGCACGTTTTATCCGGGAGATAACCTTTTTACGCTGCCGGATCGGTGAGATGATATTCGCGACCACGATGATCAGCGTCAGCGCATAGGAAGTCCACACGAAAAAAGCATACCCTCCCATATGAAAAAATTCTGACCAGTTCATCTATATCCTCTCTAAATTTTATAGCTGCGCTATCAGCTCTCTGACCCAGCGCCGGTTGCGGTCACGATACAGGGCTTCGTTGCGTGTCCGCACCAGTACCACAGCGGCATAAAACAGCTTAAACGCCACTGCCATCAATAATAATGGGATCAGCATATCGATATCGATCGACGGCTTATCGAACTTGGTCACCGTTGCGCCCTGATGCAGGGTATTCCACCATTCGACAGAATAGTGAATGATCGGAATATTCACTACACCCACGATGGCCAGCAAACCACTGGCCTTATCGGCACTGCGCTGATCTTCAATTGCCGATTGCAACGCCATGTAACCCAGATAGAGGAATAACAGGATCAATTCAGAGGTCAGGCGCGCATCCCATACCCAGTAAGCACCCCACATCGGTTTTCCCCAGAGCATACCCGTTACCAGTGCCAGAAAAGCAAACGAGGCACCGATCGGCGCACTGGCCGCTGCCACCATATCGGCCAGTCGGATCTGCCAGATCAGGCCGATACCCGATGAAACAGCCATCACCATATAGATAAATAACGACATCCAGGCCGCCGGCACATGGACGAAGATAATACGATAACTCTCACCCTGCTGGTAATCTGTGGGCGCAACGAACAGGCCCAGATAAAGGCCATACAGGCCAACCAGCAGAGCACCTACAGCAAACCACGGGATCAATACCGCCGACATGCTGTAAAAGTATTTGGGTGAAGAAAAACGTTGTATCCAGTTCCACATAATATAATCTTAGCAATACACTTCAGTAATATAACCTTAACGGGATGCGGTTATTCGCAGCGCCACTGCAGTCGCCAATGGGGCCAACGAGAGCGACAGGGCCAATACCGCCCCCAGAAACAATAACTGGCCTCGTACCGGCAAACCATCTGAGGCCACGTCTACCGCATTAGCACCAAATATTAGAATCGGTATATATAACGGTAGAATAATCAGAG
Source organism: Gammaproteobacteria bacterium (assembly GCA_011321985.1). Classification (GTDB taxonomy): domain Bacteria; phylum Pseudomonadota; class Gammaproteobacteria; order SZUA-229; family SZUA-229. The sequence continues at coordinate 11,154 of DROB01000396.1, forward strand.
ACAACAAAACACCGCCACGGTTCACTGCAACGGTAAGCGAAACACCGATCGCCCCTACCAGACTCAAAACCGGCGTACCCAACAGTAGACTGTAGACCAAAACATCGACCGCCTCTACCGGTAATGACATAAAAAGACCTAATAACGGTGCAATAATGACCAACGGTAAACCGGTCAATAGCCAGTGAGCAAGCACTTTAGCCAATACCAGGATCATCAACGGATTCGGACTGAGCATCAATTGATCCAGTGAGCCATCGTCATAATCCTGTTTGAACAGGCGATCCAGTGATAATAACACCGCCAGCAGGGCCGAAACCCAGATCACACCGGGTGCCATCGAGCGCAATGCCTCCGGTGTAGGAGTCACTGCCAATGGAAAAAGAGAGACGACCAGGACAAAAAATATCAGTGGGTTAGCTAATTCATGGCGATTACGCAACGCCAGACGCAGGTCTCTGATCAATAGATGGGTGAAAGCGTTCAACATCGGTTATACCTGCAAGGGTGCCTGCTGACCGAGGCGCACCGAACGCATATCACAGTTCAGCTGCATACCGTGATGCGTGGTAAAAATAACACTGCCCCCCGCCTCACGATGTTCGAGTATCATCGACTCCATCAGAGC
>DROB01000397.1 GCA_011321985.1 Gammaproteobacteria bacterium
CGTTTGTTGTAGTATTTCCACAATTCCATCAACCAGCTGCATAAGCGGTATCCGCTTTTCAGTGGGCACGTATGCTTTCATCACATCCCGAAGCCCGTAATTTATGAAATCGAGATTCTTCCGTACCTGCGCCAGCAGTGAGTCGGCGCGGTCGCGCTCCTCTGCGGCCCGCTGCCATTGTTGGTAGGCCAATCCGCCGGCGATGGTTGCAGCGAGGGCGAGTCCGCCCATCGAAACGGCGATACGCCGGAAGCGACGTGCGGCGGCACGGGCTTTGCCGAGCTGGTAAAACTTGTCACGTTGAGTGAGTTGCTCCAGCCGCACGCCGAGGATGCCGGCGATGATTTTCAGTTTTGCATTGTTGAGCTGTTCTTCATAGCGTTGCGCCAGGCGTTCGGCATCGGCTTTATTGTGGCCATCTTGCAGCAGTTGTCGCTTGTAGGTGTTCGGGTTAGTAGCGCCCTCGCTGCCGTCCGGCAGGCGAAAGTCTGCTGCGATCGGCTCGGTACGTTTGCGTGTATCCAGCGTGCCATCGCTACCGAGTTCGTATTGCAAGGCTTCCGGGAAACATTCCTGCGTGCAGATATCTTCGGGGTTTTCCTGTTTGGCATCGTCAACAGATGCATTAGGCTCACCGCAAATCATCGCAGCAATGATCCGCTCTTCTTTTCCACTTTGCTTGAAGTGCAGGATTTCCTGGTTGACGTAGTGGCTCTGTACGGCGCGTGGTGAGCACAGCACGATCAGGAAGCGGCTGCGATCCAGGGCCTGGGTAACCGCGTTCGACAGGTCAGCATCCGCGGGTAGCGAAATCTCGTCGCGAAAGACCGGATAAATCCGCTCTGGAATGCGTTCCCCGCGCAGGTTGGTGGCGCCGATCAGGTCAGCGGGGATGTCATAGACCTCCAGTTGCTGGTGCAGCCAGGTGGCCCATTGTCGGTCTTCTTCCGTGTTGTCCGCGTGGCGATAGGAAATAAAAGCCAGGTAATCCTGGACGGGCTGGTGATGGTTTTGTGATGGCTGCGGCTCCATGCGGCTCCCCCTGACGTCATGTATCCATATTGCTTCTTTCTGCTTATTGTATAGATTGAATTATATACATAGGCTGATCGTAAAATAAACGCCTGCACCGGCTGCTTTTCCGGACGGACTTGAAAAAGTGCCGTGAAAATATGTGGTCTGTTCACAGTGTTTTGGCGTCCATTTTGATGGAAGCGTTTTTAATGCATGGTACATCTTGGTAATATCTCTATCTACGCAGAATACGCTTGAGTTTTCAGGCACCCTGTCCGACTAACGGGGTCCACCTTTCTACTTCCATCTGGGTTGCCTGGATCTTTATCCGGCTGGCGGTTAAAGGCAGGTCTTACCTACTTGTGTGGTGATAAAGCAAAAATTGGGGGGCAGGAGATGAATGGGGTGAATAGTCATAAAATATGGACTAACAATAATAAACAATGGATTACAATTACGCTGTTATTATTCTCAATACTAAATGCAGTCTTTAGTGGTAGTGCCATTGCATCTTCAGACGTAATGGAAAAATTCTATGATAGAGCGCCTATCTTCAAGAAGAAGGATCTGTCGCTTTACCTGTCCAGGTATCAACGCTCAACAGATAAATTTTGTTCTGATGCCGGAAACGGAATGCGGGTGGTGGTAGAGGTATTTTACAATCGGCCGCACGTAAAACGACTAGAGGTTATGGGGTCAAGCTATGCAGCTTTTGTTAAAGACACGGTTATCCCCGCTGTTGTTAAAATATGTGGTAGCAGGGTTGATCCGCAAAATTTGTTGATCGATATTTTTATGCATAAAAAAGAACAGGTCATTATGCATATCAAAGATCCAAACAGGCCGTGGATACAGGATGAGATGTATTTTGATTCAAATAAGGATGGTGTGACCTTTACCAGATATCTGTCCCATGAGTCCAGTCGTAATCTTACGGAGTCGCAGATTAACGAGATAATGCCGGATTATTTGCTTAAGAAAAGGGAGGCTGCGAGAGAAGAAGTCAGGCAAGCGAGAGAAAGAAAAAAGGCTTTGGAGAAGGCTGCTATAAAAAAATATGCTGAAAGTTACAGGCGTGAAAGAGATCGTCAATGTGACGATGGATGTGTGAAGTTATGTAATGAATCTTCTCATGCATACACTATTGCAGCTGCGCATATGCAGAGTGCGGGGCGCACCTATGGCAGTAGGGTTGAGCATGGTAACAGGGTTGAAATAGAAGGTTGGTGGGAATTAAAGCCAGGGAAATGCTTTTACTCGCCTACGGCCCTGTTTTGGCGAACCTATTACTCGGTAGCCCACATATCAGGTGACGGTAAATGGTATTACCCGCAATGGAAAATAAACCAGGCACTATTGGAGCGCAGGGAAAGCCGTGGTATGTCCGGGCTCAGGAATCGATCAATGTGTGTGAATAAGTCAGGCAAGTTTTTACACCATATACCGGGCCGTATCGATAATGCGTTCGGGGAGACATGTCCTCGTGGTTATGTGAAAGCGCCGGTTAATCTTTATGCAGAAGGCGAGGTGGATTACAGGGCGACATATTCCATAAAGTAGCAGTGTAGTATTCGGGTAAGTCCGTGTTAGGGATGAAGGGGCAGTATTAAAATGAAAAAACGGGTGATTCTGGCAGGTATATTCTTTCTCGCGGTATCAGGTGTTTGCCAGGGTGCGACAGTGCCTGCACCCTATGTTGAAATCAGGACCAGCGATAGCGCAAAAACCCTGTCGATCTATTTCTCGCTGGGATGTTTTCATTGTATTGATTTCCTTGGCAGGGGTATGACATGGATGAGAGAGAATCTTGAAA
>DROB01000398.1 GCA_011321985.1 Gammaproteobacteria bacterium
CCAGTTCCGGCTGCCCGAATAGTACCATCTGTAATAACTTGTTCTGATCGGTTTCAAGGTTACTCAGCAAACGGATCTCTTCCAGTGTTTCGATAGGCATGCTCTGTGCTTCTTCTACAAACAGGACGACCTGCCGGTTGCTCGCATGTTTTTTCAACAGATGCGCCTGTATCTGCTGCATCACATTGACTTTGCTCATCTCATTACTGATATCAAGGTGCAGCTCATGTGCGATGACATGAAGGATATTGTCAGGGGACAGGCTGGGGTTCGCGATATAGATGACATCGATATCACTGGATAATCTGACTTCGAGCATACGGCATAGCATCGTTTTACCGCTGCCCACTTCGCCCACGACTTTTATGATACCTTCGCCACTGTTGATAGCGTACACCAGCGCATCAAGCGCAGCACCACGCTGGCTGCCTTCAAAGAACAGGCTGGTATCCGGTGTTATCTTAAACGGTGGACGCTCCAGGCCAAAGTGTTCCTGATACATCAGTTTGTTCCCAGTTTCTGTACTCGGCTATATAATGTCGTTCGATTTATTTTTAATGCTTTTGCCGCTTTACTGACATTGTTCTCGTTCATCTCTAACGCGATACGAATACTACGGCTTTCTATCTCATCGATTAACTCATCCAGATCGAATTCGTCTGCTCGCATTTTTTGCATGATCATTTCATCGCTGACCGATGTCTCATTTTCAGCCAGTTCGGTCGCTGATAGTTCTGTCTCTAACTCGGCCGACAGTTGCTCCCTGTCCACGCTCTGGCCCGGGTATTTTGTCCCTAATCGGATGACGATATTCCGTAGCTCTCGTACATTCCCCGGGTAGTCATATTGCTGCCAGAGCTCTCTGGCACCTTCGTCCAGGACGAAGGGTGACACTGTACCCGCATAAGCCTCGATGAATGAATTTAATAACAGGAATACGTCAGAACCCCTCAAACTCAGTGCTGGCAGCTTTATATTCAGGATGCTCAGACGATGATACAGATCATTTCTGAAATCACCTTTTTTCACCTCATCCGCAAGGTTTCTATTGGTAGCGGTTAAGATTCTGGCCTGTGATCGTAACTCTCGGGTTTCACCCACACGATAAAATTCACCGCTTTCGATAACACGTAGCAGCTTGCTCTGCAGCGACATCGGCAACTCACCGATCTCATCCAGTAACAATGTTCCTTTTCCCACCTCCATGAAAAACCCTTTGTGCTCCTGCATGGCTCCAGTGAAAGCCCCTTTAGCATGACCAAATAACTGTGCTTCCAGCAGGTCAGGCGCGATCGCTGCGCAGTTGATGGCGAGAAAAGGCTCGCTACTGCGCACACTGTTTTCATGCAGTGAACGCGCAACCAGTTCTTTGCCTGTGCCGGAAGCGCCTTCTATCAAAACAGGAAACGGGGAGTCCGCAAACTGTGCAATCTGATTATTCACCATCTGCATGACTACGCTGTCACCGATGATCGAAACGGTTTTCTGCGCATCACGCTGCTGATCGATCTCGTGTAACCGCTGATGGTGTTGTAATCGCGCAAGCAACAGATCAGGTTCGGCGGGTTTTGCGATAAAATCAACAGCGCCGATAGTAAGTGCATGCTGAATATTCACATCATTATCCTGACCAGACAGGACCAACACCTTCATGTTCGGCTGCAATGACAGGAGCTCCCGGATCAGGGTAAAACCTTCGTCGGGTTTATGTGGGTATGGGGGTAAACCCAGGTCGATCAGGGCCAGACTGGGCAGTCCCTGTTCTTCATTTATCTTCTGGACGGCCTGGTGACGCGAGTCGGCCGTGATAAGGTTGAAGTGCTTGCGCAACATAAAACCCAACCCTTCGATAATCAATGGATCATCATCGACCAGTAGCAATGTGGCTTTTGTTTTCACTGAAATGTCGGCATTTACCGACAGCTCATGTTGTTTATTCTCAGGCATCGATTTCCCCGGTGTTTTTTTGCTGATGCGTATCACACTCTATATAGCAGAAATGTTGCCAAGTTTTACGCTTATAACACTGAATAATCAGATTATTTGTCAGACCGGTCAATGCCTGACCACGATCACCTTCAACATCACTGAGAGTAAAACTGACTTGATCCAAATATTGCACAGAAACACCGGAAATTTAATTTAACCTTATGATTACACAGATAAATATTGAGCTGTTAGTAAAATAAGCCATATACCGGATACTGATATTTTTCCCAGGATTCTGCCTTTTTATGAAATATTCGGGTTAAATACACGGTATGTTTAATATCGTCCTCTACCAGCCTGAAATACCGCCCAATACCGGAAATATTATTCGCTTATGCGCGAACACCGGGTGCTCATTACATCTGATCGAGCCTTTGGGATTTAAACTGGAAGACAAACAGCTGCGGCGTGCAGGACTGGACTACCACGAATGGGCAAACATAAAAACATACCGCGATATCAATGAATTAAAGCCAGACAAGACGGTTTACGCACTATCGACCAAAGGCCAGAAACACCATCATCAGGCAAATTTTGAAGCCGGTGACTATCTGGTATTTGGGCCTGAAACACGTGGCCTGCCTGAAGCGTATCTACACCAGCTGGACACCGAGCACATCCTGCGTTTACCCATGCTGGCGCACAGTCGCAGTTTAAATCTATCGAATACGGTTGCGGTGGTAGCGTATGAGGCGCTGAGGCAAAATCAATTTACCGATTTTATCTAATCGGGTCTGCTCTCGCATAAAGGACAGGAACAAAATGTTCGAAGTTTCAGCCAAGGGGGTACCCTAGGCATTTTCCACGGGAGATTTACGACTAAGTAATGCCTGCACTGCTTCCTCTATCGGGCAATTTTCATAGATAACACGATACACCTGCTCGGAGATAGGCACCTCGACGTTAAATTTATCTGCCAGGTTCACCACTTCTTTTGCTGTTTTAATCCCTTCTATCGCCTGGCCGATCTCTTTCTCTATCTGTTCCAGTGACTTCTTCTGTGCCAGTAGCTTACCGGTTCGACGGTTTCGTGACTGGTCATCAGTACAGGTCAGTATCAGATCTCCCATACCGGCTAACCCCATAAATGTTTCTCTATTCCCACCCATGGCATCACCCAGGCGCATCATCTCTGCCAGCCCACGCGTTATTAGTGCTGCACGAGTATTCGCACCAAAACCCAGACCATCAGCGGCACCCGCTGCGATGGCCAGCACATTTTTTATTGCACCACCAAGCTCGACCCCGACCATATCCGAACTACGATAAGCACGAAAGCGACCACTATGCAGATAATCACTTAACTCTTCACAAAAGCTATCCGATTCTGATGCGACCGTAATCGAGGTCGGTAAATTTTCAGCGACTTCTTTAGCGAAAGTAGGGCCTGACATAACTGCCAGTCTCGTGCACTGCGGCAATTCTTCGGCCATGACCTGATGTATCAATTTGCCGGTATCCTGCTCAAGCCCTTTACTGGCCCAGGCGATGCCGGTATCTTCGCCGAACAGATGGCCATTTTTTTTTAGAAAAGATCGGTATGCATGACTTGGAATGGCCATCAAAACCCAGGCAGGGGATGCCAGCACCTGCTCGATACTCGAGCTTAGCTGTAACAGGTCAGGGAAGATAAAACCCGGCAGATATTGCTGATTACTTCGCTGTTGAGCGAGGAGTTGAACATGCTCGATTTCATTTCCCCATAGCAACACATCATGACCGGCCCTGGCCAGATGGATGGCCAGGGCTGTCCCCCAGGAGCCGGCTCCCAGAACAGCAATGGGATGCTTCTGCTTAGTCGGGGCCATATATCGCAATATATCCGTATTAGGACACTATAAATCGACTAGTGCGCAGCACCCTGATCGGCCGGTGCTTCAGCCTGTTGCTGCATCTGCTGCGTGTACAACGCATTAAAGTTGACCGGGGTCAGCAGCAGTTGCGGGAATCCCCCTTTCGAAATCAGTTCGGAGATAGCCTCTCTGGCGTAGGGGAATAATGTCTCGGGACAATATGCACCCAGCATGCCTCCCATGTTTTCATCCGGAAAACCCGATAAAGTGAAAATACCGGCCTGTTTTACTTCGGCAAGAAATGCCGTCTGCTCATCATGCTTTGCCGTAACCGTTACATCCAGTACCACCTCATACATATCGTCCCCGATAGGCTGATGGTTACTGTTTATCTGTACGTTTACCTGCGGCTGCCAGTCCCCACTGGTGAAAGCCTGCGGCGAGTTGGGTGACTCAAAAGAAACGTCTTTCAGGTATAACTTCTGTATTGCAAACTGCTGGTTTTCTTCACTCATGGTATTTCCTTTTTCGATAAATATAAATAATTAAATCTCAAAAACTCGCTTTCGCGAGCGTATATAACGCACTAGCACAGCAAGGGAGCCTCTTGCCTTATTTCCTGGAAAGAGGCATATTTGCCTCCTTCCAGGCCGCAATGCCACCGTTCAGGTTATTAACCTTTTCGAAGCCCGCATTTTTTAACAGCTTGATAGCACGTGTCGCCGTATTGCCCGTATTGCAATAGATCAGCACTGGCCTGTCTTTATGTGCCGAATATTTATCGACACCTGAAGCCAGTTCCGCCAGCGGCACATTTATCGCACTCTTGATGTGCCCCTTGTCATATTCGGTCGCAGCCCTGGTGTCGATGACCAGCACATCATCCTGATTGTTCATCAGCCGTATGGCCATGGTCGGCGAAATAAACGAGCCTTTACTGGTCTGGTGATCGAGCTCTGCTTTGATCAGCATCACCAGTACCCCGAGCAGGGCGGCAAATAAAATTAGGTTGTTCGTTACGAACTCTGTGAGTTGATCCACTGTGATACCTATCGTGTCGAGCCATCATTATTTCAGATGATTTAAATGCACCATTATAAAGCATTAAGCCCTGATAATTAAACCCGATGGTCATTCACTAACAGCCAGGTACGACTGTTGATTACCGTTTGAAAGTATGGATGATATCTGGAAAATGTGCCGAAATTAAAGGTGGAGACGATTAAATGCCCCTGGGCCAGCAAAAAATCAGCGCGCCGAAGAGCAGAACACGTCCTGCATCATGCCGATCAATCGCAGGGTCCGCGTATCGCCGACACGGTAAAAAACTTTATTTGCATCCTTTCTGGAAGCGAGGATACCTTTGTCTCGTAAGATGGCCAGATGTTGAGAGATATTACTCTGGGAGGTCCCCACAGAATCAACGATATCCTGTACACTCACTTCCTTGTCACCTAGCGTACATAAAATTTTCAAACGCAAGGGGTGAGACATCGCTTTTAACGAGCGGGATGCGCGGCTGATGTCTTCTTCACGTGTCATTAAATCTGGGTCATTGGGATTTACAGCCATGGTTGCCTCGATGCAGATATGTTACCAAAAAGATGTATGTTTAATAATATAATTAATAAAGCATACATTAATACACTTTTTTTTGAATTGAAATAGCTAAATCTCGAAATTTGCGTAAATATTTTTACTCACCAACCTTTTCTGGTTGAATAATGACCGAATACTTTAGAATTACTATGTTCTCTACACATACCAAGCTGCGCAGTTTTTATTCAATACTTCTACTTTTATGCCTTTTTTTCAGCATTAACTACGTTTATGCATCAAAAAATGAAGATATGGTGCATTATCAGGATAAGCTCGAAAAACTACAGAAAAGCATCAAAAAGATACAGCAGCACCTCAAAGGTAACAAAAAACAACGTAGCAATGTGCTTACCGAGCTTAAAAAACTCGAATCTGAGATAAGTAAAAATTCAATAAAACTCAAGGTATTAGCGGATGACGTACAAAAAATTCAGCAGCGAAAAAAGCGTCTTGAGCATGATTTAAAAAAGCTTAATGCGCAACTTGAGATACAACGGAAGACACTCTCCGATCAGGTCCGTTCAGCCTACACTATGGGGCATCAACAAAATATAAAAATGCTGTTAAATCAACAGGATCCAGCACAGGCCGGACGCACTCAGACCTATTTTAACTATCTCAATCGCGCCAGATCAAAACAGATCAATACCTTCAACCAGACGATCAGCAAAAAAACACAAGCAGAATCTGATTTAAAACAAATACTTATTGTACGAAACAAGCTGCTACAGGAACAAAAAGAGCAAAAAAGGAAACGCCAAAGGCAACGCTTAAAACGCAAAAACTTACTCGCCGAATTAAGCAATAAAATTAAAAATCAGGAAAATACCCTGACCAGCCTGGAAAACAGCCGGGGCCGAATCGAGAACCTGCTCAAATCACTGGGAGAACTGTTAGCCGACATCCCCACCAGCCCATCAGAACAACAGCCCTTTAAATCACTCAAAGGAAAGCTTCCATGGCCGGTAAAGGGAACTTTTCTCAGTAAATTTGGCCAATCCAAGCATAATGGCGGCCTGAAATGGAAAGGCATACTGATCAAAGCCGATTACGGGACCCCCATCCAGGTCATCAGTCATGGTCGTGTTGCTTTCTCCGACTGGTTGCAGGGCTTTGGATTCATAACCATCATCGATCACGGTGACGGCTATATGAGCCTGTACGGCAATAGCGAGTCCCTGTTCAAACAAACCGGCGACTGGGTACAGGCAGGGGAAGTCATCGCGACCGCCGGAGACAGTGGTGGACAGCCACAAAGTGGCTTATATTTCGAGATCCGCTCCCGTGGCAAACCGGTCGACCCAGCTGCATGGTGCACCTCGAAGGCTTCTCACGGGACCAGGGCATTATAAAATAAGACAGCCACTTACTATTTATCACGGAACAAGCTAGCATTAATACCTTCTAAGAACTATCATCTACCAGTAGGTAATTTGTTCTTAACGTCGTCTGAAAAGCACGCGGGTATGCACAAATCTTTATACATCTTTAAAAAGTGGTATTTTTACCGGAGTAATTTATGAGTAATCGTTACAAGACCGTTCTAGTTCTGGTCTTTGGTATCTTTGTCGGTGTTTCAGTTTCACTGACCAGCAGTGTATTGGCCGAGAAAAAGACGGAAGAGGCCGTAGGCCTGCCCCTCAATGAACTGCGCAATTTTTCAGACATCTTTGCCCGTATCAAAACGGATTATGTCGAGGATGTCGATGACAAAACATTATTAGAGAATGCCATCCGTGGCATGCTGACGGGTCTTGACCCTCATTCGACCTATCTGAATCCTGACGAATACAAAGAGCTGAAAATTGGCACCACCGGCAAATTTGGTGGACTGGGCATCCAGGTGGGGATGGAAG
>DROB01000399.1 GCA_011321985.1 Gammaproteobacteria bacterium
AGCTAAACAATAATCAAATAACAGGTAGCCAGCTGAACAGGGCCGCGTGAGATATGTCGTCACTTTTACTTATTTCTCAAGGGGTATGAGGGGAAGAGAGGGAGTGATAAACAGAAGACAAGAACAATAGAGTGATTGCTGAAAAATGACTGACGAATCAAATAAAGATCAAAACGAAAGCGAAGACCTTCACTGTGAAACCCCGCCCGCGCCGAGTATAGGTGGTCATGACCTTGGGTTGGCGGGTAATATAGCGAAAACCTTCATCAATTCGCCGGTGACACCGATGTTACTGGTGGCTACCCTGCTCATCGGTATCATGGGTTTGATCTTCACGCCGAGACAGGAAGACCCGCAGATATCGGTACCGATGATCGATATCTTCGTGTCTTATCCCGGTACGTCTGCCTCCCAGGTAAAAAGCCTGGTGACCGAACCACTGGAGCGCCTGCTCGACGAGATTCCGGGTGTCCGACATACTTTTTCCGCCACGCAGCGCGGCAATGCGATCGTCACCGTCCAGTTCTACGTCGGTGAGGAACTGGGTGAATCTATCGTCAAGGTGACCGATAAGATCAGCTCGAATATGGACCTTATGCCACCGGATGTTATGCCGCCGCTGGTTAAACCGGTGGCGATCGACGACGTACCCACGATTGCCGTAACACTCTGGTCAAAAGAGGTCGATGACAGCACCTTGCGTATCATCGCCAATGATGTATTGCAGGAGTTGGGTCAGGTTAAGAACACCGGTAAAGGGTTTGTCGTCGCCGGGCGTGCAGATCAGATCCGTGTCGAAGTTTTGCCTGAACGACTGGCGGGTTACGGGCTTAGTCTACAGCAGGTGGCAGGGGCGATATCGACCGCTAATACACAGAAGAATGTCGGTGCGGTCGAAGCGGGTAATACCTCTTTTACCGTATACTCCGGTTCTTTCTTGCGCACGGCATCTGACATAGAGCGTCTGGTCGTCGGCATGAAAAATGGCTCGCCAATCTATATGCGTGATGTTGCTGAGGTCGAGCACGGTCCTGAGGATGCCAAAAATATCTCCACTTTTTATGCTGGCCCGGCATACGAGGGGATCGAACGACCTGACGGTGAGCCGGCTGTTACAATTGCTATCGCCAAGAAAAAAGGATCAAACGGTGTCACCGTATCTGCTTCGATCCTGACAAAACTGGAAGAGCTGAAAGGCTCGCTGATCCCAGATAATGTGCATGTAGAGATTACGCGTGATTACGGTAAATCTGCTAATGACAAGGTCAATGAATTACTGATTGCGATGTTCGAAGCGACCGCTGCGGTTGCCGTGCTGTGTGTGGTCGGTCTGGGTTTTCGTGCGGCATTCGTCGTTGTTACCGTTATCCCTGTGGTCATCCTTATCACCATCTGGTGGGCATGGGTGGTCGATTACACCATCGACCGGGTCAGCATGTTCGCTCTGATTTTCTCGATTGGTATTCTGGTCGATGATGCTACGGTAGTGGTAGAGAACATATTCCGGCACTGGTTGATTAAAGGCAGAACCACACTTGCCGATGCGGTTGATGCGGTACGTGAAGTGGGTAACCCGACCATCCTGGCAACCTTTACCATTATTGCGGCACTGTTACCGATGGGTTGGGTAAGCGGTATGATGGGACCTTATATGCGGCCCATCCCGGTGATGGGCGCATCGGCGATGTTCTTCTCACTGGTGGCAGCTTTTATCTTTACACCCTGGTTTGCGGTGCGGATGCGACCCAAACTGGAAGCGTTGGAGGCGGCAGAAAGACGTGAAGCCAAAACGCTGAAGATTATCAGCAGTATCTATCGTCCCCTCATCATGCCCCTGGTTAATAGTCGCAGGGCAGGTATCCTCTTTTTAGTCGGTCTCATTGCAGCCACCGCGATGTCGGTCCTGTTGTTTTACCCCACACAATGGGTGGCCGTGAAGATGTTGCCATTCGATAACAAACCTGAATACAGTGTCATCATCAACATGCCGGAAGGCACAGCGATGCCCGTCACTGCCAACCTGGCGAATGAGCTGGCAGGGGCTCTCGATCAGATACCGGAAGTTGAAGCGATACAGACTTTTGCCGGTACAGCGCAACCGTTTAACTTTAATGGCATGGTCAGGCACTATTATTTAAGGCAGCAACCATGGCACGGTGGTTTACTGGTGAGATTGCTGGATAAGCATGACCGGGAAAAGAGTAGTCATGAGTTAGCAGAGGCTGCGCGTGTACTGTTGAAACCCATCGCTGATCGTGCGGGTGCACGCATCGCTGTTGTCGAGATGCCGCCGGGCCCACCGGTGCTGCAGACCGTGGTCGCAGAGATCCATGGCCCTGATGCAGAGACACGTCGCGAAGTCGCGAGGAAGATGACAGAATTTTTTGAAAAAGCAGAAGGTGTAGTGGATGTCGATAACTACATGAATGAACCTTCACAACACTGGCGTTTCGTGGTGAACAAAGATAAAGCTATCCGTCATGGTGTTACGGTCGATGCGATCAATGGAACACTGGCGATGGCTATGGGCGGGTTCAAGCTGGGTGATGTAAAAACAGCGTCTACCATAGAGCCGACTTTTATCGTCATCCAGGTGCCGATGGCGACTCGTTCACAGGTCAATCAGTTGAGCAATCTGCCGATGGTGACCACTGATGGCTCGATAGTACCAATAGGTGAGCTGGGTCGTTTCGTGCTCGAAACCAATGAGCCTATAATATGGCACAAAGATTTACGCGATGTAGAGTTTGTCGTCGGTGAGATGGAAGGCCGTCTGGGTGCGCCTATCTACGGCATGTTCAATGTCGAAGAATTTACTGATCAATATACCACACCCGATGGTGTTGTCATGGGCGGTATGCCGATGAACCTCATCGGACCGCCTGATAACGATCTTCAGTCCGGTTTTGAGTGGACCGGTGAATGGACGGTTACTTTTGAAACCTTCCGCGACATGGGTATCGCTTTCATGGCGGCGCTGGTGTTGATCTATGGTCTTATCGTCTGGGAATTCCGTGACTTTGCTCTGGCAGGCCTGATTATGTCACCGATACCTATCACCATGATCGGCATCGCTGGTGGTCACTGGTTCCATGGTGCTGAATTTACCGCGACCTCGATGATCGGTATGATCGCACTGGGTGGTATCATCGTGCGGCAGTCCATCCTGATCGTTGAGTTTGTGAAGATCGAAGTGATGAAAGGCGTTCCGGTGAAAGAAGCGGCTGTTAACGGTGCCGAAATTCGTATGCGTCCGATCTTTATCACCTCCCTGACATTGATGGCAGGTGCGGTCGCTATCCTGGAAGATCCAATATTTAATGGTATGGCGATCAGCCTGTTATGGGGCGCGGCAGTCGGTACTATCGGTGCTGTCCTCATCATCCCTCTGGGCTGTATCAGCTGCCGTGAAAATTTCTATTACGAAACGTCAGACTCGTGTGAGCGTGTGGTCAGTGACAAGTTTATGGAAATTGAAGGTGTTCAACCTGAAGCCGCAGCGGTCGAAGAGTATAAGACTCCTCTATGGATGCGGATTTATAGTTTGATTGTCGGTATCTTTGGTTGGGTATTTGCCATCGGTCAGATGGTCTTCAATATTTCGCGGATGATCCTGGGTATCGTGCTGAGTAAATTCAGCTCTGATCCAGATCCGACTCCGCCTCCAGCCGCTGCTCCGCCGACACCGCCACCTGCGGCACCATCTACGCCGCCACCGCCGGTAGCACCAGTACCATCATCTGAGAAGCCGCCAGAGTCCTCGTCTACTGATGCATCGACGGCAAAGGCAAAACCGGTTAAAAAAGATGCCAGGAAAACAGCGGTGACAAAAAAGGCAGCCGTGACGAAAACGACGACCAAAAAAGTGGTTAAAAAGAAAGCGATCGCTAAAAAAGTGGCAAAGAAAAAAGTCACCAAGAAGGCTGTGCCGGTTAAGAAAGCGCCATCCAAGAAATCGTCACCTGGTGGTCGCCGCGGTATTCGTTTGAAGGATGATAACTAAGGAATGATAACTGAAGGATGATTAATACAGAAACGAGTATAATTTTAGAGAAGGTGTACTAATGTTATTTACTGTTCGTTCAAAAAGTCCCCTGGGTCGCCTCAGTCAGCTGGGCTTACTGGTTTCGATACTGGCACCAGCGTTCGTGGTGCAGGCTAAAACGCCTGAAGCGGCATCAGACAGTACCGCTTTAGAAGCTACTGGCGAAATAAAGCAACAGCAGGTCTACGACTATCCGAAGTGGCCTGAACGAAAACAGGCAACTCGAGAAATAGTGCCACCACCACCGCCGGGACCTTATATGTCGTCAGCGTTAATCGGCGGTACTATCAAAGCTCCCTCTTTTGGTAACAGGATAAAAAAATCAGAGATGGCAGTCGGCCCGTCCGGTTTTTCTATGAATAATTTTAGCCCGGATGTTCCGTGGCCAACGGATATGAAGCCACCTTCTCGCTGGAAACCCAAGAACGGTTACCACTATGTCGAATCGCCTGTCAAAAAAAATACACAACGAGACGTGCGGACAGGGGGGTATGGTTACCGCCCTCAGCCAGAGGCATCGATGCGGCGGCCGGGTATGCAATTTGGTCAAAATCCCATGAATAACAGTGGGAACCAGCCTGGGATGAGATGGTCGAATAGAAGGCTAAACGGCAATATGCCGGTCAGCCGAGGGCCTTCGATGAGACCTCCTGTGGGTGCTGCTCAGGTGCGGCCTTATTCAGGCAGACCTGATAGTTATGCGTTGAATCGAGGACCATCGAGATCAATGACTCCTCGTCAGGGTTTTTCTCAGTAGGCTCTACTCAGTCCGGATCAAGGTGGTTTTTGTGCATGGCCTGGTTTTGACCGTGCAGGTATTTTGTCAGGTGGTAGTTTTTCAGGGTGTGTCAAATGCATTGCGGCGTGATCTACAAAATATATACTGGATGTTGGGTGTTTAGTCTGCTGGCTTTTTCCGCAACGGCTGTTGCTACCGAAAATAACGTGGTATTACCGCTGTCCTCTGTCATATTAGTCGCTGATCGTTCAAACCCCTGGGCTATTCCGCAATCACCACAAGCTGTGCAGCCGCCGAAAAGTAAACCGGCTTATTATGGTCAGCGGGTTCAGCGAATGGGGCGTTTTGTTACTCCCGAAATTCTTGAATCATTAAAACGGCAGCAGACACAGATGCAACGGGTACCGGGGCAGTCACAGTCGAATCGTTTCAGGCCTGGCGAGATTCGCTCAGGGTCGTTACGCCAGGACAACAGAGGCTCCAGAAGCGTACAAGATTCGACCCGACCCGGATCAGAATTCGAGCAACAAAATTTGTATACGGATACCCTACTTGGTCCCTATCAAGGCATGAATTTCCGTAATCCTATGTACGATGTGCCCGAGGTGTCGCCATGGGGTAACGGGCCTGATGTCCTGTATCGGGGAGAGTTTTTTCCTCAGGCTTATCCGGGTTCTTTGCCCTCATTTAGTGATGGATTTTCAGGCGTGTCTCCAGGGAGTATTCCGTGGGTGCCCAGTGAGGCAATCGATGGCTTGCCACCGATACCGGTTCCTTCAGGTGATGAGGATAGTTACCTGCATGGTTATGATACCAGAGCTGGAACACCGGTCGATGAAGAGCCTGAAAAAAGGGTAGGTGGTAGCGTATTTAATCCCCTGCCTTTTCTGCAAAACAATCGCCTGCAGTGATGTTCAAGATAAGAAACAGACTGTCAGGTAAGGGTATAACGGATGATAATCAATCAGAGTTGCCCTAATAATTAACAGGCGTATAGTGTGTAGTTTATCGGTCTAAATTTGATAAATTCACGATTGTCAGGTATTGGGTTGTTCCCTCGATTCAATGCTGTACTTAATGAGGGGAGTAATGAGGCATCAGTATGAAATCTATAATTAAAGTAGCAGTTCTGTCTTCAGCGTTCGCGTTTGGTCTGGCTTCGATGTCAGCAAATGCAGGCTGGAATGGTCCCTGGGACAACAACAATAATGGTAGTGGTTGGGGAAATAATAACTGGAACAATAATGGCTATGGTAACGGTTATGGTGATGGTTACGGCAATGGCGATGGTTCCGGCGATATGGATGGTAGTTTTAATTTCAATATGAGCGGTAAAGGCCATGGCAACGGTAATGCGCGCGGTGATGGTTACAATAACTATTATGGCAACCAGGGCTGGAATGGTAATAACAACGGTTACTATGGTGGTGGCAACCAGTATGGTCGCCCTAATTACGGTCCAGGTCCTTATGGTCGTCCTCCACAATATGGCCCGGGTCCTTACGGTCAGCCTCCAGCTGCACCACAGGCGGCTCCTGCACAATAGCAAAGCCCCTGAAGGTGTCACAGTTCGACACCAAATTCTTATGCCCAGGGATGGGCGGTATATCACGAAGAGCCAGGGAGGCGGCGTGAATATGCCCAGGGATGGGCGGTATATCACGAAGAGCCAGGGAGGCGGTGTGAGTATGCCCAGGGATGGGGTATATCGCAAGAAGCTAGAGAAAGCGATGCTATTGTCCAATTGAATCTATGAAAAATTTACTCACTACATTATTATTGCTCGTTTCACTATCCGCAGGTTTATCTCAGGCGACTTCATTTACGGCCGATGCGGTTCAGATACGTGGTGAGGATGTGAGCCATGCCAGGATGTTCTGGCTCAATGGTAATGTCAGGTTCGAATATACAGAAGACGGCGTGTCGATGGCGCAAATTTTTGACAATAAAAATAATAAAATCGTCTGGTTAGATAATGAGAATAAACTGTAT
>DROB01000400.1 GCA_011321985.1 Gammaproteobacteria bacterium
GAAGCCATGGTGTTGATGGCACAACCCTTTTCCTACCGTTCTCCCCTGGTCGATGGTCAGGGCCACTGGGGTGCGCCGGATGATCCCCAATCTTTTGCGGCCATGCGTTATACCGAGTCGCGACTGGCGAAGTATTCTGAAGTCTTATTGTCGGAGCTGGGTCAGGGCACGGTCAGCTGGAAGCCTAATTTTGATGGCACCCTGGAAGAACCTGAAACCCTGCCGGCCAGGTTGCCTAATGTCCTGTTGAATGGCGGTACCGGTATCGCCGTTGGCATGGCAACAGATATCCCGCCGCATAATCTACGCGAGGTGGCGACCGCCTGTCTGCGCCTGCTGGAAAAACCGAAGTCGACGGTCGAAGACTTGTGCGAGCATATCCAGGGCCCTGATTTTCCGACAGAGGCCGAGATCATCACCCCGAGGCAGGATATCCTCGAAATCTATAATACCGGTCGTGGTGGCATAAGGCAGCGTGCGGTTTATGAGATGGAAGAGGGTTCAGTAATTATCACCGCGCTGCCTTATCAGGTTTCCGGCAACAAGATACTCGAGCAGATCGCGGCGCAGATGATCGCGAAGAAGTTGCCCATGGTCGAAGACCTGCGTGATGAATCGGACCATGAAAACCCGACCCGTCTGGTCATCATGCCACGTTCCAACCGGGTGAATATCGAAGAGCTGATGGCACATCTGTTCGCCACTACGGATCTGGAACGCAGCTATCGCGTCAATATGAACGTCATTGGCATCGATGGCCTGCCTCAGGTTAAAAATCTGCGTCTGTTGCTGGGTGAATGGCTGAAATTCAGGACGGTCACGGTTCGTCGTCGCCTGCAATGGCGTCTGGATAAAGTGAATAAACGTCTGCATATATTAGACGCTCTGTTAATCGCTTTTCTGAATATCGATGAAGTCATCGCGATCATCCGTGAGAACGATAAACCAAAACCGGTGTTGATGGCTCGTTTCAAGATTACCGATACACAGGCAGAAGCGATTCTGGAACTGAAACTGCGTCATCTGGCAAAGCTGGAAGAGATGAAAATCCGCGGTGAGCAGAGTGAACTGGCGGAAGAGCGTGATTATCTCGAAAAGATCCTGGGTTCGGCAACACGCTTAAAAACATTGATCCGCAAAGAGATCATGGCGGATGCTGAGAGCTACGGTGATGATCGACGTTCACCCATCGTCGAACGCAGTGCTGCCCAGGCACTGGATGCTACTGCACTCATCCCCAGTGAAGCCATCACCGTGGTGTTATCCAGTAAAGGCTGGGTGCGCTCTGCGAAGGGTCACGAGATCGATGCACAAAAATTAAACTACAAAGCCGGTGATGGATTCCAGGCTTCGGCACAGGGTAAATCGAATCAGGTGGCGATATTCCTCGATTCAAGCGGACGGGCCTATACACTGCCCGCGCATAGACTGCCCTCGGCCAGAGGCCAGGGGGACCCGCTGAGCAGTTACTTTACACCGACACCGGGTGCGCATTTTGTCGGGGTGATCATCGGTGACCCGGATGACCTTTATCTGTTAGCGAGTAACTTTGGGTACGGATTCGTCGTACGTCTGGGTGATATGCAGGCTAACGCGAAAAAAGGTAAAGCGGTACTTAACGTCGGCAAACAGTCATTAGCGCTGCCGCCGGTAAAAGTGGGTGATGTAGAAACCGATCAGATTGCAGCTGTCAGTTCCGCTGGTCATATATTATTGACACCGGTCGAACAGTTGCCGCAGATGGCGAAGGGCAAAGGCAACAAGATCATTAATATTCCCTCAAAACTACTAAAGGCCGGGGATGAGTTTGTTGCCGCGATAACGGTGGTTCCCGAAGGTTGCAAGTTGACCGTGTATTCAGGCAAGAAACACAAGACCATGAAAGCCGCTGAACTGGATGGTTACTGGGGCGAGCGAGGACGGCGTGGATTAAAATTATCGCAGGGTTATCGTACGGTTGATCGACTGGTGGTAGAATAAGTCTGCTGATTTGAGCATTTTAGTATTACGGTCATACCTGCACTCTATGGTAAGATTTACCCTTTGAAAGGTCAGATTCTCAGGTGAAGGAGATATTAATATGCAAATGCAATCATTGAAAATACAGCTGTATTCCGTTTCAGCCATTATCTTTCTGCTGGCATTGTTTCGCCTGCTGCCCCACTGGCCGAACGTAACACCTGTCGCGGCTATGGCACTGTTTGGTGGTGCTTATTTCGCAGATAGACGAATGGCATTTATCGTACCTTTTGTGGCACTTTTTTTGAGTGACCTGATTCTCGGTCTGCACAATTCGATGATCTTTGTTTATGCTGGTTTTGCATTGACGGTGATGGTGGGTTTCTGGTTAAAGAACCGTCTCAGTTTGACCCGTACCACCTTCGCTGTGGTTGGTTCTTCGGTTATTTTTTTCCTGCTGACAAACTTTGGTGCATGGATGACGACGGGGATATATGCCAGATCAATTGAAGGTCTGATGCAGGCATATGTTGCGGGTATTCCTTTTTTTCAGAATTCATTGTTGGGTAATGGGGTCTATGCTGCGGTGATTTTTGGTGGGTATTATCTGTTGCGGAAGAATGTTGCTGTTTTGAAGCTGCCCGTTGCTTAAATAGTCTGTTTTTTTGTGTCTTGCCTTTAATTTGTCATTTTCTTTTTTCTTTTCTTGATATTTACTTCTTCTTTTATTTAGGCCTTGTGGGTCTCGCCCCACTGGCGAGTTACTTTTCTGTCTGCAGCAACAGAAAAGTAACCAAAAGAATGCCGCCACGTCAGCTGCACCCCTGTAAAAGGCACAGGGGTGCCCATTGAAGGACGGGGTTTATCA
>DROB01000401.1 GCA_011321985.1 Gammaproteobacteria bacterium
CAATTTGATAAAAGAAAACCTGAATCTGTTTACAGCAAACAGTCTGGGATATCACCTGCTTGACCTAAATCAATGACCTGCAGCACCAGAAAGAACAATATCATCGCCATCCAGACCTTTCAGACGATACTTAAAGGTTCATAAAAACCGGCAACAAGAGGCATGACTGATGAAGAAAAAGGGCTTTGTTTCACTGGTAGGCGCAGGTCCCGGTGATGCCGAACTGATGACACTCAAAGCCATGCGCCTGCTCAAACAGGCCGATGTCGTGGTTTATGATCGTCTGGTCTCCGCCGATATTCTCAGCCTGATCCCGACCGGCGTCAGCCGTCTTTCAGTGGGCAAGGAAGTTGGCAGACACTGCGTGCCTCAGAGTGAGATAAATGAGATCATCGTCAATCTGGCGCTGGCTGGACGCAGGGTCGTCCGCCTGAAAGGCGGTGATCCATATATGTTTGGTCGTGGTGGCGAAGAAGCTCTTGCTCTGAAAAAACACAGGATAGAGTTCGAAGTAGTGCCCGGTATCACTGCCGCATCCGGTTGCAGCGCATACGGTGGCATCCCGTTAACACATCGGGGAATGAGTCGCCGGGTACAGTTTATCACCGGGCATTTCAACAATGATGCCCCCCTTGACCTGAACTGGGAAACCATTGCTGATCCGGATTCGACATTGGTGATCTACATGGGGCTATCGACACTACCACTGGTGGTGCACTCATTGATCGAAGCCGGCCTACCCGCTTCAACACCTGCTGCTGCGATCCAGGATGGTACTTCGACTTCACAGCAACGACTGATTACCCGTCTCGATCAGCTGAATGATGCGATACACCAGAAACAGATGAAGGCACCGGTCATGATCATCATCGGTGAAGTGGTCACACTCGCTGATGAACTCGACTGGTACCAGTCAGCCCTCGAAGAGAACGGTTATGAAAAAAATGCGCTTCGTCGTTAGCTTACTGACCCTGCTATCGTTCACTCCGATCACTATCGCAGACATAGATACCGTGCGTCAGAATGAGCTGCTGTATTTCGTCAAACACGATTGCGGGTCCTGCCACGGTTTGACCTTAAAAGGCGGACTGGGTCCTGCCCTGCTACCACAGACACTCTCGGCTAAACCTGAAAGTTACCTGGTCAATACCATCATGGAAGGTCGTGCGAACACGGCTATGCCACCGTGGAAGAGCATGCTCACCTTAGATGAAGCAACCTGGATAGCAGAACAACTGCAACAGGGGCTGATTCCACCGACTCAGTTAGCCAGAAATAAAAAGCCCGCAGGTAATCCATGATTCACCGCCTGATGATATGGATTCAACTGTTTGCGCTGGCACTGCTGCTATCGAGTAACGCCAGTGCCCGTGGCACCGGTGACCTCGGCGTTATCATCGAACGTGCTACCGGCAGCGTGCAGGTAGTCGAGACCAGTACCAATTCGAGCCTGGGCAGGATTGAGGGGCTGGGTGATCTGTCGCACGCCTCCGTGGTGTATTCACGTGATGAGCAATACGCCTACGTTTTTGGTCGTGACGGCGGTCTGACGAAGATAGACATCATCAATAAAAAAATAGTTAAGCGTGTCCTGCAATCCGGGAACAGTATCGGTGGGGCTATCTCTCAGGATGGTCGCCTGGTCGCCGTATCCAATTACAAACCCGGAGGGGTGAAAATTTTTGATGCCGAAACACTGGAGCTGGTCGCCGACATCCCTGCTCGTTACGGCAGTGGGGATCAGCTTTCAAAAGTGATCGGACTGGTTGATGCACCCGGACAAAAGTTTGTCTTCAGCCTGTGGGATGCCGGTGAGATATGGGTGGCAGATCTATCTGATGTCAGCAAACCACAGATCACAAAATTTAAAAATATCGGTAAAAACCCTTACGATGGTTTGATCACCCCCGATGGTCGTTACTACATCGCAGGTTTATTTGGTGAAGATGGCATGGCACTACTGGATCTGTGGAACATGGATGCCGGTGTTAAACGTATCCTCGATGGATACGGTAAAGGTGAACAGAAACTACCCGTTTTCAAGATGCCCCATCTCGAAGGCTGGGCGATAGCGGGTCGATTTGCTTTTGTACCGGCGGTCGGTCATCACGAAGTCCTGGTCATCGATACCGACAGCTGGACCGAAGCCGGTCGGATCAAAGTCCACGGTCAGCCCGTCTTCGTCATGGCTCGCCCTGACGGTCGTAACGTCTGGGTAAACTTTGCCGTACCCGATAATGACACCCTTCAGGTCATCGATACCCAGTCTCTCAAAACAATCAAAACACTCATACCAGGGAAAGGCGTATTACATATGGAGTTCGAACCACGTGGTGAACAGGTCTGGGCTTCGGTGCGTGATGAAGATCGGGTCGCTGTCTTTGATACGGACAGCTTCGAACAACTGACAACGTTTAAAGCCAGAAAACCCAGTGGCATCTTCTTCACTTCACGTGCACATCGCACGGGGTTATAACAGACAGGTTAAAGATATGACCGATCCAAACAAACCCTCGATAAAGGATTTTTCAGCATTAGAACAACACCTGCTGAATGACTTTCAACAAGACATGTCTCTATCAGCAACCCCCTATGCTGATATGGCCAAACAGATCGGTGTCAGTGAAGAAGAAGTATTGCAATCGATGCGGTCGCTGCAGAAAAATGGCGTGGTCAGTCGTGTCGGTCCTGTATTCCGGCCGAACAGGATCGGTGTCAGTACA
>DROB01000402.1 GCA_011321985.1 Gammaproteobacteria bacterium
ATACCCTCGATCCGCCACTTCAGTACGATGCATGAAGTCAGCCGCTTTACCTCAGTGCAGGCATATGACCGACTCGTCGCCGCTGGTTATTTAGAATCACGACCGGGCTCCGGTTTTTATGTTACCCCCCGTTCGACAAAATTTGGTCGCGCCGAACCCACCGTAAAACTGGACCGGGCAATGGATGTTTTATGGTTGCTGCGTAACGCACTCAACCAGCCGAACCTCGAAGCCATTCCCGGTGCAGGATGGTTACCTCATGACTGGATGGATACCACAGGCATTCAACGCAGCTTGCGCAAGCTCGCACAAAAGCCCGGTCGATACCTGACAGAATATGGTACGCCACAGGGTTACCCGCCCCTGCGACAACAATTACAACAACGTCTGGCAGGGCATCAGATCCTGACAAGTGCCGATCAGATATTGCTCACCACCGGTGCTACACACGCACTGGACCTGATCGCACGTTATTATATTCGTCCGGGTGATGCCGTACTGGTCGATGACCCCGGATATTTTATCCTGTACGGCACATTAAAATCATACGGCGCAAAGATTATCGGCGTACCCTGGAATATTGACGGGCCGGATACCGACAGACTGGAACAATTGATGAAAACACATAAACCCAAACTTTTTTTCACCAACTCGATCCTGCATAATCCGACGGGTGCCAGCATCAGCCAGGCAGTCGCTTATCGCTTACTCCGACTCGCCGAGGACAATGATATAGTCATTATCGAAGACGATGTCTTTGGTGATTTCCATCCTGGTCAGACAACTCGGCTGGCTACCCTGGATCAACTGAAACGCGTCATCTATCTCGGTAGTTTCTCAAAAACTATCTCGGCTTCCATGCGTGTCGGCTTTATCGCCGGCTGCCCCGATGTCGTCAAACAGCTCACCGATCTGAAATTATTATCGGGCATCACCACCTCAGAAATAAATGAGAGGATGATCCACCAGATGCTGGCAAACGGGCAGTATCGTAAACGACTCAACGGACTTCACAAGCGTCTACAGCAATGCAGAGAACAGGCCCTGGACAACTTCGAAAAAATGCAGTTAACATCCTACATCGAACCCGAGGGCGGGATGTTCATCTGGATAAAAATGCCTGAGCATATCGATATAGTTGCCATGAGCAATCTGGCCGCCACCCGGGGGATCATGCTGGCACCGGGAAATCTATTCCGGCCTCATCAGGAACCGACGCAGTGGATGCGATTTAACGTCGCTTCATGTAATGAAACTAAACACCTGGCTTTCATCAAAAAAACGGTCGCAGATGTTTGAATCGGATAACGGCACCATCAACCATGACAGCCAATAGAACCTCTCCGGATATTAACCGTGCTTTTTTTATATTTTTAAGTATCATAGACAGCTATAGATAAAAAAGGGAAATGAGATGGATCAAAATAATAAACCCGATATCAAGCCAGCACCTGATGGTCCTTATATCGTCAAACATCTCAAAAATCTCGCTGATAAAAACGGTCACATCGACACTGAAGAAACCCTGGCCCTGTGTCGATGCGGTAGATCAGCCAATAAACCCTACTGCGATGGCACACACACAAAAACCGGTTTCTCATCTGCCAATCAGGCAGCACGGGTAGCGGGCAAACAGGACGAATATATCGGAAAAAAGATCACTCTCTACGACAACCGTAGCATCTGCGCACATGCCGGCTATTGCACCGATAAGCTACCCTCTGTTTTCAGGATGAAACAGGAACCGTGGATCGACCCGGACGCTGCGGCAAAAGAAGCCATTATCAAAGCAGTGCAAGCATGCCCCTCTGGTGCTCTGAGTTACACCATCAGTGGCACCGAAAGTCGCGAACAAGATAATAAACCGGGTATATTTATCGCCCCCAACGGCCCCTATGTGGTATCGGGCTGCCCCGACCTGGAAGATGCGATCTGGGCCGCAGGTAGCACAAGACAACAGTACACCTTATGTCGATGCGGCGCATCAAATAACAAACCTTTCTGTGATGGAAGTCACTGGTCTATCGAATTCAAGGATGACGATTAAAGGAAGAGGCTTCAGCGAAAAAAAATGATACCTCACATCATGCCTGGACCACTTCAACCGATGGCATGGCCCTCATCATCAGGGTTTATCCTGGTATACTCAGCATCGAGCTCCTGGGCACCTTCGTATTCAGCCACCAGCGGCAGTGCCTGCGTCACATCCTTATCGGCCACCTGTACATTGGCAAAATCAAAAGCAGCAAGATCACCCACACCTCCCTGCAGGTAATAGCCACCCACATGTGTTTCGATGCCGTTGGCATTTAGCATACCTGATACGATATGCGCTTCTATGATATCTCTGGCTTTGTAGATTATTTTCATGACCAAAAGAATACCATAACCTGCTCTGAGATTAAGGCTGAAAGGCATGGACCAGCCTGTCAAATTGAATAGCCTCGGAAATCTCCTCTGCAAATGCTTTAGAACTTAGTTTTTCCAGCAGCTCAAATGCTGCCTGGTAACTAACAGGTCCACCATTTGAAGTAATAACCCTGTTATCAATCACCACATTAGTATCGAACTGAACTTTTATTTCCGGATACGAACGGGCGAGACTTTTTTCTCCACCCGCCCACGTGGTCGCTTTTTTTCCATTGAGGATGCCTGCTTCTGCCAGCAGAAATGCTCCCGAACAATTACTCGCCATCCAGGAAGCATCTTTTCCTTGCTCTCTGATAAACCTTATCAAAGCTTTATCGTTCAGAAACACATCCATTTCATAAGCACTCGGCACCAGTAATACATCGAGCTCAATATCATCGTAAATGGTTTTGTCTGCTACTATTTTCAGGCCTTCTTCAGAAGTGACTGCCTTATTGCTCGTCGCTGAAATAACGATCACTTCGTAAGACGAGAACCATAATTTTTTCGTTGCCGCACCGAATACTTCGATGGGTGCTGTAACATCACTGGTTAAAAAACCATCGAAGACCAGTATCCCGATTTTTGATGACGCAGCATTTGCGATGCAAGCCGATACAGACAACGTTATCAGGCACAACATTTTAGCAAGGACATTCATTCACATACCTCTGGTCATACTAGTGACATCTATTACTATCTTTCCATTAGCCTGGTTTTCATCCATGATAGCATGTGCCTGCTGGAGCCGGGTGAAGGGAAAGACAGGGCCGACCTTCAGTCCCAGCTTCCCGGATTCTACTAACGATACATAATGCTGGAACTGCTCAACCGAGATATCTGACGCATCACCACTGTAAGAAGTCAGTTTGACACCTGTCGGCACACCTCCCATCGGGTGAAATTCCGGCAGTATCCATTCGCCACCAAGCATCCCCGTCATACAGACAATACCCCCTCGCCTCACCGATCGAAGCGAATCGAGTAAAGTTGAGGCACCTACCAGCTCGAGAACCCGGTCAAACCCATCCGGATATATCGACCGTGCTTTTGCCGATATCATGCCATCATCAATGATGACATGCTTTGCACCAGCCGCAACCAGGGCTTTGGTCTTTGATGGATTACGGGTGGTTGCCGTCACTTCAATATTAGCAAAATCTGCCAGAGCGATTGCCGCCATGCCGACTGATGATGTCGCACCACGCACGATGAGATTTTTTGCGCGATTTATTTCCAGCCCGGTATGGAGCGAACCATGTGCTGTCTGCAACATTTCAGGAAGCGCTCCAAGCATCGTCCAGCCCAGACCAGTCTGTACTGGAAAAGTCTGCGCCCTGGGGACAAGAACATATTCAGCATAAGAACCGTCAAATTCTCTCCCCATGCCACCCATCATAGCCACGACACACTGTCCGGCCTGAAGCCTGTCACCGGGGGCAGCTATAACTTCACCCGCACACTCTATACCAAGCACACGAGGAAATTTCACTGATGGTGAATCTCCACGCCGGGTAAACCACTCTGAACGATTTAATCCGAAAGCATGGACTTTAATGAGAACCTGACCAGCACACGGTACTGGCCGGGGGATCTCCATCATCTCAATTTTTTCCGGACCACCTGGCTCAAAAATCACATAAGCCTTCATCAATGATTCAGTGGACATCTATTTTTCCTGCCGTAAGGGCTATTACTGTTTTATCCCCTCGAGTGACACAAATAACTCGAGCTCTGCGGCTGCCGGCCCCAGATCTTTTTTGATACCGTAATCAGCCAGAGCTATATGCGTCGAACCTTCGAAACCACGCCGATACCCACCCCATGGATCATCACCAGCACCTACGTGTGACACAACTACCACGACCTGCCTCGTTACCCCATGCAAGGTCAACTCGCCTTGCAAATGACCTTCTCCATTTTTTGTCTCAGTATACTCAGTACCGATGAACTTGATTTCAGGGTATCTATTTACATCAAGGAAGTCACTACTTCGTAAATGCTTATTCAGTTCCGCATGATTAGTGTCGATACTATTCGCATTCACTGTAACAGAGACTCCGGCACTTGAAAGATCACTGCTATCATAACTAAAAGCACCTTCAAAGTTATTAAAACGCCCCCACAACCAACTGTAACCGAGGTGTGATATCTTAAACTGTATCGTCGAATGCGCTCCTCCATTATCTATGATGTAATCATCAGCCTGTACGGGCTGTAAAATCATCACCGCCATAGCCAATACCACCACGGAAAAATGTGATCCGGTTCCACTTTTTTTAATCCTAGACAACTTCATAACATACCTTCATATATTAAATTTAAACCTTAGATTCCCAACATACGTTTAAGGGTATTATCCTGATCAATAAAATGATGCTTTAACGCTGCCAGGGCATGAAAAACAACCAGTGATGATAATAATATCGCCATCATCAGGTGCATCTCACCTATCAGATCAACAGTATCTTCATCTATGGAACGAACGATAGCCGGCACCTCCAGACCATTGGTAATCTTTATACCTTTACCTTCTGATGTGGATATCAAGTATCCCGTCAAACCGATAAATAATATTACGATGTAAAAAGTATCCTGAATAAAACTCGCTAATACTATCTCATGATTTTTATACGTCTTTAATGCATCAGGTTTAATATTCACTCGCCTCCAGGCTAAACGTATCAACAACAGGAACATGACCAGCAAACCCGTACTCTTATGCCAGTATGGAAGACTGTGATACAACGGATCGTAATAATCCAGGCTGGTCATATAGAGTCCTGCCAGGAACAGGCCTGATAATAAAAAAACCATCAACCAGTGTAGCAATATGGCTACCAGCCCATATCTCATCCTGGTATTTTTTAGGTTCATCACCGAAAGAGGATTATTAACTCATCTCGTTAAACATATAACGATATATCTTCCACACCCCATCTATACGCTTGAGTATGAAAAGCTCACGACTGTTGTTTTTTATCGTGATATCTTTTTCCAGTAATTTAATCTCACCGTCAGACGTGGTCCGAACAAAGGCTATCTCACCATGACGCTCTATTTCATCTATATGAAACTCTACGTTTAGATCAAGTGCTTTAAATACATGTTGATATGCCGTTTTTACCTGTTCTCCCCCGACAGCGGTAGGTTTGTTTGATGGCATGAAAATCCCGTCATCACTATATAGCGGCACGATATCACCCGTGGCACTGTCATTTAATGCCCGCTGGTAATCGCTCAATAGATCATGGATCTCCAGCCGACATTGCTGCTCCTGGTCTGCCCACACCGTGGACGGTAACCCAGATGCGAACAACAATAACGTCATCAACAGCCTCATTGATCTATTCAAATAACTGAGTTTCATCTACTTTCTCCTGCTCGTGTTGTAGTCGTTGCGCCAGCATACTTAATTCTCTAATATAGGAATAGATACTATTATTAAGAAACATATTTCCATATACAGGAATATAGAATGAGTCCCGACTTAAACGCGATGGCACTCTTTGTACGGGTCATCGAATACAAAAGCTTTACTGAAGCCTCCAAACGCCTGGGCATCCCCATTTCTACCGTCAGTCGAAAAGTCTCTGAGCTGGAAAAAAGCCTCGGTATCCGTCTGATCGAACGATCTACTCGCAAATTGAGATTGACCGAAACAGGGCAGGAATATTTTCAATTCTGCCGCCGTGGTCTCGAAGAGTTCGAGACAGGTGCCTTGATGATCCATAACCGGCAGTCGGAAGTCGCAGGCACGCTTCGCCTGTCTATTCCACCCAATATTGCCGACGTGCTTGTCGCTCCCATAATATGTGAATACCAGAAGAAGTACCCGAAAACGACAACGAACGTTCTGGTCACAGAACGTTATGTCGACCTCATCGAAGATGGTGTGGACATCGCTCTGAGGGTCGGAGAACTACAGGACAGCACAATGATTGCACATCACCTGCTCCATTATCGACATCTGTTAGTCGCGTCGCCAAAATACATTAAAGACTTTGGTGAGCCTGACGAACCTGATGACTTATCCTCTCATCACTTACTGACATTCAGCGGCTGGTGCGAACAGACCATCTGGGAGTTATTCAACAAACAGAAATCAAAAAAGATATCGATAGAGAGCTTCATATCCATCAATGAGATGGCAGGACTGCAATATGCTGCCGAAAATCATCAGGGTATCGCCAATCTGCCCGCTATCATCTGTGGTCAGGCGATAGCGCGAGGAACATTGGTAGAAGTTATGCCGAAGTGGCAATTTTCACCGACGGTGCTCTCTGCTCTATATCCCAGTAAGCGAAACACTTCACGTCTGGTAAAATTATTTCTGGAATGCTGCTCAGACCACATA
>DROB01000403.1 GCA_011321985.1 Gammaproteobacteria bacterium
TCGTCGATGTGCACAATGAAGCGGGCAGAGAAGTGATCGCAAAAGGTGAAACAGCATATGTCCCGGTACCGAAAGCGGTCCCCCGGAAAATCAAAATCAAGCCCGGTGTGATAAAACCGATCGAGACAACCGTAGTCAAACAGCCAGAAGAAGAGGAAGGTGAAACCAGCCTGTGGTGGTGGCTACTGGGCGTAGTCGGTATCGTGTTATTGATATAATCGGGTATGTATACACCATTCATGAGGGCATGGGACAGTGAGCAGGATCGATAAGTGGTTGTGGTGTTCGCGGTTTTTTAAAACACGGTCACTGGCGACGGTGGCAGTCAATGGTGGAAAGATTCATCTCAATGGTCAACGTGTCAAGGCCGGGCGTAGTGTCAAAACAGGTGATACACTCTCGATTCAGAAAGATGCCATATTATATGAGGTGACAATACTGGCTATCCCCGGAACCCGTCGACCGGCAAGAGAAGCACGTTTGGCGTATGAAGAATCTGAGCAGAGCCGAGTGAAGCGAGAACAGGAGATGGAGATCAAAAAACTGGCATCCGCGAGCAGACCGATACCACAACGTAAACCCGATAAGCGTGAACGTGAACAATTAAGGAACTTTAAAAAGCAGTCATGACTCTTACATGTATTAGCTCTAGCCTGAACGGGAGCTTGCTGTACGTGATTAAAAGGCTGTATCTGATGCAGAGTGCACGTTAAAAGGGCTTTAAAAATAATTTGTTAAAGGCCCGCTAATGACCGATAGCTGCCTCCTTATTAAAAGAGATTTTGAATAATACTGGCAGTCTCTGTACGATCAGGTTTAAGCTGTTATACATGAAGTCGATAACTTAGACAATTAGTTTACAATTAAGTCAAATGTCCAGACCCGTAACGCCACAGATTACCGCCGATGTCATCATCGAGATGCCTCTGATCGATGACCGCCCGATCATACTTATCGAACGAAAGTATGAGCCTTATGGCTGGGCAATTCCGGGTGGATTTGTTGAAGTGGGAGAAACCATCGCCAGTGCTGCAAGGCGTGAGGCACTGGAAGAAACCACGCTGGAAGTTGATCTGGATATCTTACTGGGTATTTATTCCGACCCGGAGCGTGATTTCAGGGGGCATACTGCCTGTGCCGTGTTCATCGGTAATGCGACAGGGAAACCGGTGGCAGCCGATGATGCAAAAGATATCGCAGTCTTTGATCCCTTCGATATTGATGTCGAACTGGCATTCGATCACCGACAGATATTGCTGGATTATTGCGATTACCGGCGTAGCGGTACGATCAAGCTGCCACTCTAGGGTACCTCTGAAATTGCTGCGTTATCACCCAATAATCAATGTGACGCAGTAGTTTTTATAAGTCTCTGTTTTTGGTATAATTTTCTACCACAATAAATACTAACCAGAATAAGTGCTGAAGTTCAGGACCATTCTCCATCGAGTAAGTGATGAGTAACCGAACGCTGTCTATCGACGACCGTTTATATGACTACCTGTGTGATGTTTCTATCAACGAGCCTGAGCTGTTGCGCCAGCTCCGTGAGGAGACAGCGCAACTGGACTATTCCGTCATGCAGATATCACCCGAGCAGGGGCAGTTCATGTCGCTGTTGATTAAATTGATGGGGGCGAAACGTGCGATCGAAATAGGGACGTTTACGGGGTACAGTTCGATCTGTG
>DROB01000404.1 GCA_011321985.1 Gammaproteobacteria bacterium
GCATTACCTGATGGATGTCATGGATCAGCCCCGAGTGCAACCGTTGGCAGTGATTCAGGACTTTTGAACATCACTCATATCGATACTACGATCCAGGCTCGAGTATCGAGAAAGCGTTTCCGATGACGCTCTCAGCATATCATCGAGGATATACTGCACCGATCTTTCACGCATATCATGGCTGTATAAGACGATCAGCGTCAGATTTTCGCGCACCTTAAGTAATTTCCAGGCCATATCATCGACCGTTCCTGATCGATCAAGCCAGAACAATGATCGTTCTCCACGGTGAAAAAAAACATTCATCTCACCCTGTTCGGTGCCAGCGATACGAAGATGTGTCGTTAGAATCTGATCAAGCCGGCAAAACTTGCTCATCTCTACCGGATATTGCAGCGGAACTCTGGCGATGCCGTTCTCATCCAGCCACTGTTGCATCGATGATTGCATTCCATTATTCAGGCCTGCGTCTTTGCGGATATCCGCATAAGCTAAAGTAACCAGTGCGGGAGGCTGCAGATAAGCGGTAATTAATACGAACAGCAACAATGATGCCACCAGTGAGCCCATCCACTTAGCCACACCTGTCATACCCGCATCAGAATAGCTTCCTGCTTCTGCCTGCCGCTGTTGCTTTAATGTTTGCTGCAGCCCCCCTAACTGTGTATCTGATAGTGACCTGCTCACATAATATTCTCGTAAAGCCTGTTTGATATTTTGTTTTTCGTCACTCATAAAGACGACCTCTCACATATGGCATGCGTTTCCTCAGCCATACCTCCAAGCTGCACTCTGATACGCTTTTTTAAGCGATGTAATTTTGACAATATCGTACCCCTGGGTCTTTCATAGATACCGGCAATCTCTGCTATGGTATGTTCTTCCACTGCCCACAGATATAACAGTTCATTCTCTTCAGCATTTAATCCTGCCAGTAACCGATGTAACTCCTGTTGATTAATCAGTACATCTATCATGGCATCATCGTCGATCGCTCCGATATACGATATCTCATCATTTTCGATCGATACCATTGGTACCCGTTTTTTATGCCGTTCCAGGTCAAAATAGAGGTGCCGGATAATCGTCCTGATATACGCCGATGGCTTCTCGACCGATGCTACTGGTTTTTTCAGATAGCGCTCTAGTGCTTCCTGCACGAGATCACAGGCCATTTGCTCATGCGCTGACAATGACAATGCATACCGGTATAGCTGATTTAGTTCCTCTTTATTAAACATTGTGCCTTCGTTAAGGAGCCTCTGATCAAGTCCGGATAGAACAGGTTACGACTCAGATGTTCCGGACACAAGAAATTTTTCCACCACTTGACCAAAGACCCCTCAAAAAAACATGGCCTGATTTACCGCATCCAGTATCTAGACGTTTGAACTGAGAATATGATTGCAAAATAACATAAGGGCGCCTCTATTGATTGATCGTGCCCTCGGAATGGATAGATAACGACAAATCTTTCAATTACGGTAAAAACATGCAATCAAATTTACAACTCGTACGTCATAACAGAGAACAGGATAATCCGTCATTACTTTCAACCCTATCTGTAAGGTAAATATTATGAAATTCAAACCAGCAGCCAGCATTTTTCTGAGCCTGGCCATCTTTAGCCCGTCACTATTCGCAGAAGGATCGGTCAAACCCGCCCCCAATGGCATTACCCTGCCAGAAGCGTATAAGGACTGGCGAGTGATATCTATATCACACCGTACCGACAACCATTCTCTACGGAGCATTCTGGGAAATGATATTGCGGTAAAAGCCGCACGCTCCGGTAATACCCATCCATGGCCAAGAGGTTCTATACTTGCAAAATTAGTCTGGAAAGAAAAAGCCAAAGAACACTGGCCGACTGCCATCGCACCCGATAGATTCGTACATGCAGAGTTCATGTTCAAAGACAGCGAAAAATACAGGTCAACCGGTGGCTGGGGCTATGCACGCTGGTTGGGTATGGATCAAAAACCTTATGGTAAAGACAGTGATTTTGCACAGGAATGCGTCACCTGCCATACCCCGGTCAAAGATAATGACTGGGTATTTACCACACCGGCTATCATGCCGTGAGAACGCCACTATCAACCGGCCCATCGATGGGCTGGTTGATGTACTCTAATCCGGAAAAACACTGATCAGAGAACGAGCATCAAGCGATAAAAAGGCGCAGAAAAATAATTTCTGTGCCTTTTTATATAACGATAGGATATGACTTTTATATTACCTGTAACGTGCCATCACAGATAGATCTGACCTGATCATTTCCGATGACAGACACCGGCAAACTTACTTACTTGCGCAGCTCAGCGACCAGCTTATCAACGGGGACATACCCTGGCAGTAATGTACCATCTTCCAGAACGATTGCCGGAGTACCTCGAACACCCAGTGCTCGTGCAACTTTCATGTGCTCCTTAATCGGATTATCACAGGATTTTTCTTCGATTTCACCACCGGCTTTTGCGATATCCAGTGCACCTTGCCGATCATCCGAGCACCATACACTGATGGTTTTTTTCATATCGGACGCGCCTTTCAGTGGCATAAAAATATAACGTACCTGTACATCATTTTTCAGATACTCAGGAATCTCACTGTGTAAACGACGACAGTAAGGGCAATCCACATCTGTCACAACCGTTATGGTGTTCTTAACTTTTCCCGGTGTATAGACCACCATCTTGTCCGCACCCAGTTTATCGATAGCCGCCAGCCGAATAGTCGACTTGGCATCTTCGCTGATATTTATCTGGCTTTTCAGATCGAACAGATCACCTTCTATCATGTATCGAGCACCGACATCCATATAAACGACCTGTGGACCAACGATGACTTCGTATAACCCCGCAATGGGTGTTGTTGATATCTTGGTCGGTTTTACGTTTGGCATGCTTTTAGCTAATGCCTGCCTCAGGTTTTCCACCGCATTGCCCCCATCAGATGAAGCTGCATTGGCAGAATAAGGGGCTAAAAACGAGATAAGTAATATAAATAAAGGGAACAGTTTCATTAGGTGCACGCTGGTTAATGGTTAATTTCTATGTATCAAGACAACATGGATTATAGTTAATTCCATCGGATGTGGCTATAACAGAGAAATAAGCCGAAAAAGAACCACATTCTGCCACCGTGGTAACACCGAAATGTTGCACTCAGGCACGAGGATGGTGTGACTGATACATATCGCGTAATCGCTGATCCGCGACGTGCGTATAAATCTGAGTGGTCGAAATATCACTGTGACCTAATAACATCTGCACTACACGAAGGTCTGCACCATGATTCAGCAGATGTGTAGCAAATGCATGCCGCAGGGTGTGAGGAGATAGATGATCCACCGGGATACCCGCTATCAGAGCATACCGCTTCACCATATACCAGAACGCCTGTCGACTCATTGCCCGGCCCCTACGGGTAACGAATACCTCATTGCACTGACTCAAAACTTTTCTCCCCCCCCCCTTTTTTGACAATAATAGCGGTCGAGATTGTTGATAATACTGCATCAACCAGTCAAGGGCGATCTCTCCGACAGGGACCAGTCGCTCTTTATCGCCTTTACCGATCACTCGGATAACGCCCTGCTGCAGCGATATCTGTGATAGCTGAAGATTGATCAACTCACTGACCCGCAGCCCTGTGGCGTACAGGATTTCGAGCATCGCCCGATCTCTCAACCCCAGATCATCACTGATATCAGGCGCAGCGAGCAGATCGTCAATTTGTTGCTCATTTAATGAGAGCGGTAAGGAACTCTCTCCTTTTGGAGATTCCAGCAAGTGGGTCGGATCTGCAGTGATCTTGTTCTCACGGTATTGATAGTGATAGAACCGACGCAATGTTGATAACAGACGAGCCACAGAACGACGTTTTTGATTCGCGGCATAATTGAAAGCGAGAAAATCCTGAATAGTATCGGTACTGACAGTAAGCAATAACTGATCTTTTCCTTTTAACCAGAGCGCGAACCCGGCCAGATCATTTCGGTAAGCCGATAACGTGTTCTCACTTAGACCGTTCTCCATCCATAGGTGATCGGTAAACCGTTCGATTACGGTCTGTTCGGCAGATGATAGTTGATCAAATTTTGACATACTCAGGGTTATTCCTATTATTTGACATGTTCCCGTATCGCTACAGGAATTATAGGCGAAAAAAAACCACTCACATAGATGAGTGGTTTTTCCAGGAAGTTATCCCGAAAGTCCAGGTGGACCTTTTACGACTAGCGACGCTTGCGGCGTTTTGGCTTAATGGCTTTTTCAATCTTAGCCATCTCTTTCTTCGACCAACTTTCCACAAACCGGGCTACGGCAGCTTCTTTCCTCTCAGCCATCCTGATCAGAAGATCCTGGCGTTTCCTGGTCGTCGCTACTTCAGCTTTTGCATCAGCTACAGCAGTCGCAGCAGCGGCTACACGATCACGTAATTTCTGCTTGGCAAGGGCAGCGTTCTCCCTGGCCTTCTTCTTACGTTCGGCAGCTGCTTTTTTCTTTGCCGCTAATGCTTTACGCTTAGCGGCTGCGGCCTTTTTTCTGGCTGCAGTTGCCCTCTTCTTAGCTGCAGCAGCGCGCTTTTTAGCCGCAGCTGCTTTTTTCCTGGCCGTCGCCTTCTTCTTGGCTGCCGCCGCTCTCTTGGCTGCTGCTGTAGATTTTTTAGCGACTTTTTTCTTCACTACTTTTTTCTTGGCCACCTTCTTTTTAGCGACCTTTTTCTTAGCTACTTTCTTTTTAGCGACCTTTTTCTTAGCTACTTTCTTTT
Organism: Gammaproteobacteria bacterium; assembly: GCA_011321985.1. Lineage (GTDB taxonomy): Bacteria > Pseudomonadota > Gammaproteobacteria > SZUA-229 > SZUA-229. The sequence continues at coordinate 4,777 of DROB01000404.1, forward strand.
TAGCCACTTTCTTTTTAGCTACTTTTTTCTTCGTTACTTTACGTTTAGCTACTTTTTTCTTTGTTACTTTTTTCTTAGCTACTTTACGTTTAGCTGGTGCTTTACGTTTAGCTACTTTCTTCTTGGTAACTTTACGTTTAGCAGGTGCTTTACGCTTCGCTACCTTTTTCTTTGTTGCTTTTTTCTTTGTTGTACGAGCCATCTTAGAAGTCCCCTTTTGTGAGTTACGTTCGAAAGTATAAAACGAAATTCTAATTTAGCAAACTTTTTTTACATTTTACAAACTTTTTTTATCAATCAAATAAATTACTTAACGATCAATTTATTTTTAATTGATACGTTTTTAAGATTATCGAGTGCAATTATCTTTAAATTTCAGATTAAAAATACATCTAAAATCTAAAGCCTGTTTGTAAAAATGCTCCTGCAGAATTACCTGAGTAGGTCGCAGCTATATCAAGATTAAAACCTAACCAGAGACCCAGTCCGGCAGAATAGGTTATATTTTTAGCTTCACTGGAAATACCACTCGCCATATTTTTAGAGGCCCCAACACGCAGCTGTGCAAAATCAAACGCATTAAACTCTGCACCGATAGCCAGATACTGTGTTTTTAGCTTGTCAAAGAGAGGATTAGCCAATAATGGCGCATTCTCTGTTAGGTCATAATCGACTGCAAACGTTAAGAAACTGTTACGATAAGCCATACCAAGACGAGCTTCAGTATCAAAATTTAGCCTGCCACTTAGTGGTACGCCATTAACTGTACCGAGGTCTACAGCAAAATTATCGGTGATCAAATTTTTGACATTCAGGCCCAGGGTTATCGATTCAGATATCTCGATCGCCGCACCAGCGTCGACACTGGTGAACGTGCCCAGGTCGGTGGTATCTTCATCTTTTGAAATCAGATCCAGACCGTCACTGACCGTCAGCACCGATTCACGATGCGTAAATGAAGTCAGGTCAACAATTTTTGGTTTTATACCGATCGAAACGCTATGATCGAATACACGAAACTCCTTGGCGAGTGAAACACCCAGCTCTGAGGCTAACAGCCCTTCCAGGTTCAGGATGTTAAAATTTGTACTGGTGATTTCACTTTCCAGCCGGTTTAGATCACAGGTAACATCTGTCGTTGGCGAACAGGACAGATCGGTTACTGTACCAGCTGCGATTATGTCAGCACGTGCGCTGAATGCCATCGCAAACGAATCAAAAGCAATACCGACTGCAGCAACACCGGCCACTTCAGGTGATATAGCCTTACCATCGATACCACTTATGATGTCAGACATGGCGAGAATAGCGCCGCCCTCAGCAATCGTATTTCCCGCCGCCACCGCATCTTCCCGGAGTCCGTTCAACTTCTGTAGATCATCGATATCGTCGATCAGGTTATCATTATCACGCACGAACACGCCCAGACCTATGAGCAATGAAAAATCATCATCAGGTCTCTGATTGGTCAACATCGCAGGATTAGCCCATGCCGCCGTAGCCAGGTCAGCCGTTGCCACCGAAACACCGCCCATACCCAATGATCGTCCCTCGAGAGCAAAAGGAGCGGCGTAGGCTGATTGTGAAAACAGGCTTATAACCACAACCGATAAAATTTTGTCTGATATTTTCATAGTCTTCTCATTAGTAAAGTTATATGGGCATCTCTATTAATTGATTATGCCCTCTGGCTTTAAGCTCAGGCCAGAGTCAAGGCGCACTTTCGAAGCTATACCCACAGTTATAAGCATGGGCCTGTCAAGAGAATGCCATGCAGAGGGCATAATCAATTAATAGAGATACCCGTATGCTGATAACTGTCGTCAAAAGATCATTTTTCTATAGAGGTGCCCTATAGTTTTTCAAGATTATCAAGTTCCC
>DROB01000405.1 GCA_011321985.1 Gammaproteobacteria bacterium
GACCGGGTCTTCTCACAAACCCGTAGTTCTACGCCTTCATCGACAAACATTTTTGCCAGCTCAGGCAGAATCTTTACGGAAGCCGCTTCAGTCAACAACAATGTTTCCAGTGTATTACAGGTACCATAGCGCTGGGTTTTGGAGTTAAAAGCAACATTCAGGGCCTTTTCCCTATCAGCATCATCATCGATATAGACATGACAGATGCCATCCAGATGTTTTATCACCGGCACCGTCGACTCATCAGAGATACGTTCTATCAGGCTTTTTCCACCGCGCGGAATGATGACATCGATCGAATCTTTCAGACGCAACAGCTCGCCGACGGCAGCCCGATCTGTGGTTTCGATGACCTGCACGACATCAGCTGGCAGGCCCACAACTTCAAGGCCGTGCTGGATGCATTTTGCAATCGCCTGATTGGAATGGATGGCTTCAGATCCCCCCCGTAAAATCACCGCATTACCCGACTTAAGACACAGGCCTGCGGCATCCGCTGTCACATTCGGACGGGATTCATAAACGATACCGATAACCCCCAGGGGGACACGCATCTGCCCGACCTGTATCCCCGATGGACGATAAGCCATATTAGAGATAACGCCGACCGGATCCGGCAATGATGCTATCTGCTGTAAACCCTCCGCCATGGCATGGATACGATCGTCGGTTAATTCGAGACGATCCAGCAGCGCGGCATCAAGGCCTTTTTCCCTGCCCGCTGCAAGATCAAGTGCATTGGCTTTTTTTAGTCCTTCGGCCTGCGCCAGGATCCGTTGTGCGATCGCGGTAAGTGCCTGATTTTTTTGACCGGTAGAAGCCCGCCCTATCTCTCGAGAGGCTGCCCGGGCAGCATGACCAACATCGATCATGTAGCCATTTATATCATTGATCAGGGGTTCTATATTTGCGTTCATAATATATAAAGAGGAATTCGTTAATGATTCAATTATATCTGATGCTGATGGATGAATCCGGGAAAATATCAAAAACATCACCTCTAAAAGGCATTAAATAACCAATAATCTGCAAAAAGTGATGAGATATGGCGGCTTTACAGGCAACCAGATAAACAGAAAAAACAATAATAACCCATTGTAAATAAAGGAATTACAGGCTAAACAGCCTGTTTCAAACAAGTCTGGGACTTGACATATATATTAGAATTTTATAATATACTAACACTTATTACACGAAAACACGAAATAGGAGAATCCTATGTTAACAGCATTAGCAATTATCAATATGACTGTCGCTTCAGCATTAATCACTGAGACCGCTGACGAACGTGCCGTCCAGCAGGAGCCAACCGCCGTTGTCTCTACTGTCGATACTGATAAGCAGTCAGTTGAGTATATATCCTGGTCTGAAGAGTAATCTCAGACCGCTTTATCCTCGTAAAAAAACCTGCCGTTCCCGGCAGGTTTTTTTATGCCTCTCTCCCATCCATCCCTCTTATCCGTTACCAGTTCAGGGAGTGGCATCACGGTTTGCAAGCCGCTCCTGCATGTTGATAGCCTGCCAGACACTGATTCAGGCCCGGGTCGAACCGGCAAGGCGAACACAGAGTATTTCGATCTCATCCCACACATTGGCATCAATCATGCCCTTGCTCACTGCATCGACGTAAGCACAACGTTTCAACATTAACTGGAAGGTCCGTTGTCGGTGGCGCGACAGGCAGGATTTAAACAACGCAATACGGCTCTGCCAGACACCCGAACGTTTAAGCTTAAATTCTGCTGATGATACATCCGCAGCAACCGTGGCCAGCAAGCGGATATCTTTAGCCAGGGCCCAGTTGATAATAACAGGCACGATACCTTCAGCCTTTAATCCAGCCAGGATCCTGATGACACGCTCTGTCTTACCACTTAGCAGCATATCGACCAGCTCAAAAACACTGTAACGCGACTGTGCAGATATGGCCTGCGCGACATCCTCATAGCCGACCTTACCCGGCCCCAGTAAAAGATAAAGTTTTTCTATCTCCTGATCAGCAGCCAGCAGGTTACCCTCGACATGCTGGCTGATATACGACAGTACCTCATCATCCACATCCATATCGTGCTGCATGAAGCGCTGCTTTAACCAGAAAGGTAACTTCTCTACCTGCACCGGCCAACACTGCACCACCAGCCCGCTCTGATCAATGGCCTTATACCAGGCTGATTTTTTGGCACTGCCGTCTATCTTTCCCGCATTGACGATCAGCACCGTATCTTCAGGTGGTCGCGACAGATACTCTTTAAGTACCTTTGACCCCTGTTTCCCCGGTCTGGCAGAAGGTAGTCGCAGTTCGACGATACGCCGGGTCGCAAACAGGGACATGCTGGCAGCTTCATCCAGCAGACGCTGCCAGTCAAACTGGGCATCGACATCCAGCACCTCTCTCTCCGAGAACCCCTGTTCGCGAAGCGAGGAGCGGATCAGATCCAGTGATTCCATCTGCTGTAGTGGTTCATCACCGCTTACCATATAGACAGGGTAAATGGTTTTTGTGAGCACTGACGATAGCTGGTCCGGACGGACGTTCATCGACTATTCCTGTTTGTAGAGGGAGCAAAGAAAATGAATAAATACCTGTCTGACATTCTATCTACCTCCTTTCTTTGATCGTGCCTGCAATTTCAGCAAGATCAGGCGTGCCGCATCCCGCCGCATATCTCTGTATAAAATTTCTGATTCATTAGCGACCGCCAGCACGGTATCCGGATCAAACAACAGACTACGGGAAATATCGACAACCTCCGTCGTAGTCGATCCTGCGGTATCCACCATTTTCGAGGATTTAATATTCAATGAATAATTCACGGTATAAGCCAGTGAATATTCCCGGGCACGACCACGACTGTCAACCGACAAAACACGCCGCCTTTTTGTCTCGTTCAGAAGCACCAGTTGCACTCTCGATTGTTCTTTACTTTCGGTGAGGTCTATCTTATTGCTCATCAATAGTGACTCTATCTCACGACCCAGTTCAAATATGCTATTTTGCTGGAGATAGACCGGTGATATATCCGAAGACAGATCCACTGATCCCCGTAATTTAAAACCACATCCCTGGATCAAAAAAACAAGCATCACGATGCTGATGAAACCCGATCGTCTGAAGCCTGATTGTCTGAACGTGGATTGTTGCCCTCTAAAAGCCATATCAGTTGGCCACGATGTTAACCAGGCGACCGGGAACAACAATGATTTTACGCACTGTCTTGCCTTCGATATTGGTTTTTATCTTATCGTCTGCCAGCGCCAGGAGCTGGATAGCATCATCGTCTGCACTGGTAGCGACATTGATTTTAGAGCGTAATTTACCATTCACCTGCACCACCAGCTCTATCTCATCACGTTCGAGGGCAGAGGCATCCGATTCAGGCCATTTCTCCATCGCCAACATACTCTCATGACCCAGCTCCTGCCATAGTTGCTGTGTGATATGAGGCACGATCGGCGACAACAACAGGATGACCGCTTCGATCGCCTCTCGCATGACAGCCATGCCCTGCTCACTGTTATCGGTAAATTTATTCAGTTCATTCATCAGTGCCATGACCGCAGCAATCGCCGTATTGAAGGTATGCCGACGGGAAAAATCATCACTGACCTTGGCGATGGTTTCATGTGTATTCCGACGCATACCTTTTTGCTCTGCCGTTAATGCATCAATATCCAGTTCCACCAATGCAGAACCACGATTAACATGCGCCGTAACCAGTTTCCATAACCGTTTCAGAAAACGGGCGGCACCGTCTACACCTTCGTCATTCCACTCCAGCGACTGCTCTGGCGGTGCAGCAAACAAGATGAACAGGCGAACCGTGTCAGCACCGTATCTCTCGATCAGCTGCTGCGGGTCAACCGTATTGCCCTTGGATTTGGACATCTTACTGCCATCTTTGAGCACCATGCCCTGGGTCAGTAAATTTTTGAACGGCTCATCACTGTCCAACAGGCCTTCATCGCGCATGAGCTTGTGGAAAAAACGCGCGTACAGAAGGTGCAATACAGCATGTTCGATACCACCGATATACTGATCGACCGGAGCCCAGTATTTAGCGCGATCATCCAGCATAGCATCGGCATCCGGACAGGCGAAACGGGCGTAATACCAGGAAGACTCAAAAAAGGTATCAAAGGTATCGGTCTCTCGTGTTGCCGCAGCACCACATTCCGGACAGGTGGTCTCATAGAATGAGGGCATCTTTTTGATCGGTGAACCAACATCATCACCATATTCGATATCTTCAGGTAGCACGACCGGAAGCTGATCTTCCGGTACCGCGACGGTGCCACACTTATCACAGTGGATGACGGGTATCGGTGTGCCCCAGTAACGCTGACGGGACACGCCCCAGTCACGCAGTCGAAAATTGATCTGTTTTTCACCCCGGTTCATCGATGCCAGTTTACCGGCTATCTCATCGATGGCAGTTTCAGAATCCAGGCCATCAAATTCAGCCGAATTCTTCAATATGCCCTTTTCGACGTACGCCTCTTCGTCGACGCTAATATCACTGCCATCCGCCGGATAGATGACCTGTTTGATCGGCAATCCATAGGTTTTGGCAAATGCATGATCGCGCACATCATGTGCCGGTACCGACATCACCGCACCCGAGCCATAATCGATCAACACAAAATTGGCGACCCATACAGGAACCGGCTCACCACTGAGTGGATGGTCCGCCATAAAACCGGTAGCCATACCTTTCTTCTCCATGGTCGCGACATCGGCCTCTGCCACACTGGTGGTCTTGCAGGAATCGATAAAAGCCTGCAGTTCGGTGTTATTCTCGGCGGCCTTTATCGCTAAAGGATGTTCTGCGGCCACCGCGACATAGGTCACGCCCATCAGGGTATCGGCACGTGTGGTATAGACCGTCAACGGAGTCTGACCTTCAACCTCAAACGACAGCTCTACTCCCTGAGAACGGCCGATCCAGTTACGTTGCATGGTGCGCACCTGCTCCGGCCAACCGTCCAGCTTCTCGATATCATCAAGTAACTGCTGGGCGTAATCTGTGATCTTCATAAACCACTGCGAGATCTCACGACGTTCTACATCGGTATCACAACGCCAGCATTTACCATCGATGACCTGCTCGTTGGCCAGCACTGTTTTATCATTGGGACACCAGTTCACACCTGCGGTTTTCTTGTACGCCATGCCCTTTTTGAACAGACGGGTAAATAACCATTGCTCCCAACGATAATAGTCCGGTTTGCAGGTAGCCAGTTCGCGGTCCCAGTCGTAGGCAAAACCCAGCCGTTTTAGCTGGTCGCGCATATAATCGATATTCTCATAGGTCCATTTTGCGGGGGCCACCCGGTTTTTTATCGCTGCATTTTCTGCAGGCAGACCGAATGCATCCCAGCCCATCGGCTGCAAGACATTCTTGCCCTGCATCCGCTGAAACCGTGAGATCACATCCCCGATGGAGTAGTTACGAACATGCCCCATATGCAGGCGACCGCTGGGGTACGGGAACATGGCCAGGCAATAAAATTTTTCCCGAGAGGTATCTTCCGAAGCACGAAAAGCAGCATTTTCAGCCCATGATTTTTGAACGCTTTCTTCTATTTCCTGTGCTTGATATTCTTCATTCATAATAAGTATTACTAATTAAGTGCAGTTCGTCGGATGGCTGCACATGGATAAAAATTCTGGGCTATAAATTAAGATATGAAGGATACACCAGCACTGGTGCTACATAAAGGATTCGTTTCAATTACACAGGTATTTTATGGACCAGGACAGTAACACCGCAAACAGGAATGAAGTAACCGGCAGAAACATCATGATGCAACTACAGAAAAAACCCTCGAACCACCTCATCTCAGCCTACAACCAGATGATGCAGGTGATGCGTGAAGCTTTCGAACAGACTGACCCGAGCGATATGTCATTGCAAAAATCCCTGGACATGGCAAAACAGCAGGCGACACGACTCGGTATAATCACCACCGAAGAAGCCCATGAAATCGGCGAATACATCAAACGTGATATCAATGATGCCGCAGAATACATGATGGAGACCAGTGCTGAATTCTATGACTGGCTGCTGCTGGATATCGAGATAATCGAACGCAAGGTAGTGGATTTATTTCTATCAGTTGCTGACCACACGCGCGTCGAGCTGGAGCAGTTCAGGCACCCCGGATCAAGCGTCGAAAAAAACAGGCCCGATCAGACTCCGATATATAAAAGCGGTGAGATCACCGGTCCGGGCACCCTGATCTGCGAGAGCTGTGGCGAGGCCAAAATATTTACCGATAGTGATGAAATCACCGCCTGCGAGCAATGTGACCACAACCGGTTTATACGTAGTCATCACAACAGGGATTGATGAGACACCGAACAGCTGTAATAACTTAAACCTGACAGGACTGTAATTGACCACAGGTTTTTCTTTCTGCCTTTGAGTGGATGTAATCGCCACCCGGGGATATCCATGTCATCAATAGTCATTGTGGTGTTCTGGGAAGAAAAATAGTTTCGCTCGACAGTCTGCTTTGCGTCGGAAACGGTCTTTCAGTTTCGTACAGTAACTACCCATTCCTGTGCTATTTCCGACTTGAATATTTATATCCGAAACCAAACAATAACAGGGTGCATAATCCGACGATCAGGCCATCTCCCCATCGTACGAACGGTGTCGAGCCACTCATGGGTTGCACCTCATTCGTTAAAACGCCTGTTTCAAACTGTGGTAGTTGTTTGATGACCTCACCATGCGGTCCGATAAAAGAGGTAATACCCGTATTGGTCGATCGTATCATATAGCGCCCCGACTCCAATGCTCGCATCCGGGCTATCGCATGATGTTGATGTGGTTCATGGGAATCTTCGAACCATGCATCATTACTGACATTGACCAGTATCCTCGCCTCCGGTAGATCTTTGATCACGTCACGGGAGAATGCTTCTTCAAAACAGATGGACACTCCCAATGGTATACCCGCTGCCGTCAATAACGTCTGTTCTTCTTCTCCGGTAGCGATATCCGACATGGGTATCTTTACGAACCGGTTAAAAAACTCGATCAGGAAGCGCAACGGGATGTATTCACCCAATGGTACCAGATGGCGTTTATTGTACACGCCACCGTTGACACTGAGCACACTGTTCAGAAGGCGTCTCTTATCATTCTTTACAAAGATACCGAGTAACAGGTCAGCATCACGTCGTTTCATCTCATCACCTAACTGATCGATATACGGTACGACGCGATACCAGTAATCAGGGACCGCTGTTTCCGGCCAGACAAACAGATCGACATCTTTCTCCTGCGCCAGTGATAGATCACGATACAGGTCCATCGTCGGTCGTTTCAGCTGCCTCTTCCATTTATCTTTCTGCGCGATATTTCCCTGTACGATACTGACTTTGATGGTGCTGCCCTCAGCTCTGGTCCAGTCGATGTTCTTCAATAAACCACCAATGATGAACAACAGGATAACCGGAGTAACGATCAATAGGCCCTGCCTGACATCTCCCGATTTTTTCAGTTTCAGCACCATGACGAACGCACCTGAACAGACGGCTATAAGACCACTGATAGCATGGTTACCCAAAACTGGTGCGAAACCTGAAAGCGGGAGATCAATCTGTGTATAACCCAACTGCATCCATGCGAATCCCGTCATCACATAACCCTGCAGCCATTCGAATAAAACCCAGCTTGCCGGATAAAAAAGCATCAGACGTAAAGTCGAATTTTCAGGTAAGAAACGATTGACGATATACGCCGCCAGTGCGATGTAGAGACTCAGGTAACAGCAGAGCAAAAAAATAAGAAGCACAGCGAAGAACACCGGAGCACTGCCATGAGTATGCAGACTGTGATAGATCCAGCTGACACCGGTGGCCTGCAGGCCAAGGCTGAACAACCAGGCACTGATAGCCGCCTGTTTGGCGGGCAGACTGTCCCATAAGTAAAAAGCAACGGCCAGGGTCAGAAAGACCAGCCAGCTCAGATCGAAAGGAGCGAATGCTAATGTCGTCAGTGCGCCCGAGATAAAACCAGGCAGGGCCCAGGCTAACCAGGAGGGACGATAAAAACTACTTTTCATTGACAGATACGGGCTCAGCCTCTGCTTCACCTGCACTTTTATGTTCGGATACCAGGCTTACCTGCATATTGTTTATACGGCGAGAGTTAGCACTGATAATTTTAAAATGAAAATTATCGATAGTCACCTCTTCACCGCGTTCAGGAAGATGACCCAGTTGAAAAGTAACCAGTCCCGCGATGGTCTCAAATTTTTCATGCGTCAGGCTGGAATCGAAATACTGATTGAATTCATCGATCGGTGTCAGACCACGGACACTATAGCGCTGGAAGCCACTACGACGAATATTGGTAACATCTGCGGCATCATGCTCATCATCGATCTCCCCCACTATCTGTTCCAGTACATCCTCGATAGTGACCAGTCCAGCCACGCCTCCATATTCATCGATGACCATCGCCATATGATTCCGGCTCTCACGAAAATCTTTCAGTAGTACGTTCAATCGTTTGCTCTCAGGAACAAAAACTGCAGGGCGCAGGATGTCTTTCAGTTCGAAACAGGCCCGGCTCTCTCCATCATTGTAATGTGTTAA
>DROB01000406.1 GCA_011321985.1 Gammaproteobacteria bacterium
ACTGCTACCATCCAACACCGCCATGACATAAAAGATGCCTGGTGCGAGCTCCCGCCGAACCATATCGTTCTAGCGATCTCAAGGTTGCAAGACCCGCCTCAATACACTATTTCGACACGACGATTTAAGCTCATGGATTCTTCATCATGACCAAAAGCCACGGGTTTCTCTTCACCATAACTGATGACTGAGATCTGATCTTTACTCGCACCTTCATACAACATCAATTGTTTGACCGCCTGTGCTCGTTGTTCAGCCAATGCGACATTATACTCACGCGTACCCCGTTCGTCTGCATGGCCTTCCAGTCGGACACTGGCATCAGCATTAAATGAAAGGTATTTACCGTGGTGCTTGACCAACTCGAGATATTCATCATCGACCTTATTACTATCAAACGAGAAATAAACGATTTTCTCAAACAGGACATTATTCGCATCATTTATTGCCCCTTTTTCATAAGAGACCAGCTTACCACCTTCCAGGGCTGTACCATCCAGCCCTGAACCGCCATCTATACCACCTGCAGAAGCAGAATTTTCACTCTCAGCTGCTACATTTTCATCGACCGTCGTGCCTTCATCGGGTTTTATTCTGTCACCACACGCACTAAGCGATAATGCCAGTGCTGCTATCAATAATAAATTCTTCATCTGATAAACCTCGTTGTTATTTTAAGTTGAGCGTTTTTCACACAATGTTAATTTTTTGTTAATTACACACGCTTAGATCTATTTTTTCACATTTCATAAACATCAAAGACCACTGAAAGAGATTACTTTCTCACCGCCGCCCAGGCTGGTTCTCTTACTTCACCGTCAGAGAAAGCCAGGCGCTGCTTCTGACGACCATCGACAGAAACAGCAGCAAGTACTGCCTGCCGCTTTTCCTGTGATGCAAACAGAATCATACTGTTATTCGGCGCATACACTGGTGACTCATCAAGAGGACCATCGGTTAATATCCGTGATGACTTTGTCGCCAGCTCCAGGACAGCAATACGATAGACATTACCCTCACCGTGAACATAAGCGACAGATTTACCATCGGCAGAAACACTGGCACTGGCATTATAGCCGCCTTCGTATGTCAGACGCTCGGGTTTCGAACCTGCGACAGCCTTCTGCCGGTATAACTGCGGTTTACCACTACGGCTTGATGTATAGATGAGGGATTTCCCATCTATACTCCAGACCGCTTCGGTATCGATAGACCAGTGATCGGTTATGCGTTGCAATTTATTGCTTGCCAGCGTCAGTATATATACATCCGGATTACCCTCTTTTGACAATGTCATGGCTAATTTTTTGCCATCGGGCGACCAGGCGGGTGAGCCATTCAGGCCCGGAAACTTTGACCGGCTCTTGCGTGCTCCGGTATGTATATCGTGAGTAAAGATCTCCGCCTGCCCACTCTCAAATGAGACATAGGCCAGATGTGAACCATCCGGTGACCAGGCAGGTGACATGATGGGCTGATCAGAAGTTAATAATGTCTGGGGGTTATATCCATCGGTATCAGATACCTGTAAACGCGAACGGATACCGGCTTTGCCGCGTTTCGTCGTAACATAAGCGATACGTGTACTGAAGGCACCGGGTAACCCGGTTATATGGGTGAATATATAATCACTGATCTGATGTGAAACATCCCGCAAGGTCTTGTCGGTCGCACTGAAGCTATAACCCAGTACCTGCTTGGCTTTCAATATATCGATCAATCGAAACTGAATCTGGTATTTGCCATTAACCTGTTTGGTCACACTGCCTATAACGATATGATCCATACCCGCAATCCGCCAGGTCTTATAATGCACATCCGCCAGCTTCTGCGGACGAGCGATCAGATCTTTTTCAGCGACAGGTGAAAATTTTCCACTACGCGCCAGATCAGAGACGATGATGGCAGAAACATCGCCATTGGCCACCCTGGCTGAACCATTCCACTGAAAAGGTATGACGGCAATGGGTAATGCACCTTCGAACCCTTCGGTAATATCAATTTTCAGTACAGCCTGAGCCACCGAAGTAAAACTCAGGCAGAACAGGCATATTATTATATTTTTCAACATATTACTTTTTACTGTCCCTCGTTTCCATACTTTCGTACGGTAACGAATAACGCTAATATTTTACCCAGACTCTACATACGTTTAACAAGCATCGTATATTTTTCCGCACAAATAGCGAGAATAAGAAAAGATATCAGCGAGGTTTAAATTTAAAATAAATCTCTCTATCAAATAACTCCGGATCTGGCGGCAGAGGCAGGGGTGAAGCCTTACGTACCGCCCGTTCTACCGAACGCTGGAATGCATTATCACTGGTACATGATTGTACGCGAACATCGATAACATCGCCCGACATTGTCTGTGTCACTATCACCTCACAACTTTGGCCAGTTATCGTCGACACCGGGCGTAACCAGTTATTCTCAACTTTTTGTGCGATCAGCATAATATATTGCTGACGCTGTGTCTGCAGCCGAGTAGCATGCTCTGCCTGCTTCCTGGCCTCCTCCCTGAGTCGTTCTTCTTCGAGAAGAGCACGTTCGAACTCAGCTTTTTCTTCAGCACGGCGCTTACGCTCCGCTTCAAGTTTACGTTTTTTCTCGGCGGCCAGTCTTTCCCTTTCTTTTTTCTCTCTGGCCTTTTTTTCTTTCGCTTTTTTTTCTCTAGCAAGCTTTTCCCTGCGTTGCTTTTCCTTTGCCAGTTTCTCTTCTTTCAATTTTTCCTGCTTCTTCTTTTGGGCCAGTGCCAGTTTTTTCTTTTCCTGGGCGGCCTTCTTTTCTCTGGCCTTCTTATCCTTGATTTTCTTCGCTTCAGCTTTCTTCTTTTCCAGTGCCAGCCGTTTCTTTTTTTCTACCGCTTTTCTTTCATCTTCTATCTTTTTCTGCGCCACCAGCTTCTTCTGTTTTTTTCTATCATCAAATTTTTTAGCATCGATCACTACCGCATCGATGATCTTATGGTTCTTCGATGCAGGCATGGGTGGCTGATCGTCACTGGATAGATTCAGGCCCAACAATAATGCCAGAACGAGATGCACGAATATGACCAGTGCCAGTATCCATGGATGTCTTTTTACTTCTGCAAATAAACCAGATGACTTCATCTATCTATGCTTCTATATCTCAGGGCTGCTCGGTCATCAGGCCGACTTTTTCAACACCCGCTGACTGCAGTAAAACCATAGCTGTTGTCACTGACCCATAATCGGCATCTTTATCTCCACGGACCAGGACCGGTGTCTGTGGTTTCTGCTTCAGGACCAGAGCTATCCGCTGCGTGACAGTTTCATTACTGACCGGTTTTTTCAGGTTATCACCTATGTTTAGATAATACTCACCGGTTTTACTGACGGTCAGTATGACCGGTTCCTGTTGATCAGGCGGCAATGAATTTGCTGCCAGTTGGGGCAGCTCTATCTCGACACCCTGCTGAACGATAGGCGCGGTTATCATGAAGATGATCAATAGCACCAGCATTACATCGATATAGGGCACAACGTTTATCTCTGCAACTGCTCGACGTTTTTTACTCATACCGTATATTTCCCACTGACCTGTCCATTTCAGCTTTCTTCCGCCACATTACTCTGGCGCTGCAGGATCGTCGCAAACTCTTCAGCAAAATTCTCGTAGGTGCTGGACAAGCGATCAACTTTTTCAGCGTAGCGATTGTAACCGATAACCGCAGGTATCGCTGCAAACAGGCCCATCGCCGTTGCGATCAGGGCCTCAGCTATGCCTGGCGCGACCATGGCAAGACTGGCATGTTCGACAGCTCCTAGAGCGATAAACGAGCGCATGATGCCCCATACTGTCCCAAACAGACCGATATAAGGACTGATCGAACCGATCGTCGCCAGTAACGACAGATGGGAGTCCAGGTAATCCTCTTCTCGCGCTACAGCCACCTTCATACTACGTTGCACACTGGCCAGCATCATCTCGGTGTTCATCTTGTTTTTATGGGTACGGATATATTCTGCGAATCCCACTTCGAAAATCCGCGCCACACCACGATGCTCTTCTCTTTTTCGTTTCACCTGCTGGTACAGGTCAGACAGATTAATACCCGACCAGAACTGATCCTCAAATCGCATGGCTTCATCTTTTGCTGTTTTTAAGATCTTGAATTTAAGTGAAATAATAACCCATGAAAGTACCGATGCACTCAACAGGATCGTCATCACTATCTGCACCAGAAAACTGGCACGTGTGACCAGTGAAAACAGTGTCATCTCAACTTCCACAATGGAACTCCTTATTAATTTTTTCTATGATTGAAGGCGGGATACTCCGCGCAGTAAATTTATTCGCATCCAGACAGGCGATCTTGATATCTGCTTCTGCTAACGTCACCGACAATGCTCTTTTATCGGTATCAGAATGATGAGGAGCTTCACGATGAACCCTCTGCTTGAATAAGATGCTGGCTTTTCTCAATGAGGTAATTGTCGTAACCACGTTTAATTCGTCATTAAATCTGGCTGGTTTCCGATATCGAATATTCGCACTATGCACAGCAAATAATATTCCTGTTTCCTGCTGTATCTGGTCTAGTTCAAAACCGATGCTGCGTAATAGCTCGGTCCGGGCACGTTCCATAAATTTCAGGTAATTGGCATAATAAACCACACCGCCTGAATCGGTATCCTCGTAGTAGACACGAACCGGCCAGGAAAATTCCTTTGCCTCTGCATTATTATTGGTCGTCATTATTCTTGTTATTATCCACCTCGCTGACGTGCTCCACACGAACGAGGTTAGTTATACAGCTGTATTAGTCGAACATATCCTGCTCTTGCACACTTTCTTCTTTTAACTTATCGGGCGTACGCAGACCAAAATGTCTGTATACGTTAGCAGTCGCAATCCGGCCTCGTGGTGTCCGCATCAGGTATCCCTGCTGAATCAGGTAAGGCTCGATCACATCTTCGATGGTATCACGCTCTTCGCCGATAGCTGCAGCCAGGTTTTCGACCCCCACCGGACCACCGTTAAATTTTTCGATGATGGCGAGTAATAACCGCCGGTCCATTATATCAAAACCCAGCGGGTCCACTTTTAATAGTTCCAGTGCTTTTGATGCGATATCACCATCGACCTTACCGTCTGCTTTAACTTCGGCGTAATCACGTACTCGCCGTAACAGACGATTGACGATACGTGGTGTGCCGCGTGCACGTCGGGCAATCTCACCGGCACCGTGCTCGTCGATCTGCACATTCAGGATATCCGATGAGCGTTTTACGATATAAGCGAGATCATTCAAGCCATAAAAATCCAGGCGTAATACGATGCCAAAGCGATCCCGTAATGGTGAGGTCAGTGACCCCGCACGCGTGGTCGCGCCGACCAGAGTAAAAGGCGGCAGGTCCAGCTTGATCGAACGCGCCGCAGGGCCTTCTCCGATCATGATATCGAGCTGATGGTCTTCCATCGCCGGATATAGCACTTCTTCGACGACCGGGCTTAAACGGTGAATCTCATCGATAAACAGTACATCGTGCGGTTCAAGGTTAGTCAATAACGCAGCCAGGTCACCCTGTTTTTCTAAAACGGGGCCAGATGTCGAGTGCAGGCTAGCCCCCATCTCATTAGCGACGATATGCGCCAGTGTGGTCTTACCCAGACCGGGCGGGCCAAAAAATAATATGTGGTCCAGCGCCTCGTTACGAGCCTTTGCTGCAGGGATAAAAATATCCAGCTGCTCAGTGACTGCTGGCTGACCACGGTAATCTTTCAGGTATTGCGGACGGATGGCGCGATCGATCGCAACTTCACCTTCTGCATTTTCAGCGGATAAAACGGGATTCTCGCTCATCGATGCCGACCCCATGAAAGTAGCTGCTGCATGATATAGCTACCGTCCATCCATCGACGAATGCAATGCCGCACGGATAATCTCTTCGGTTGATTTATCGTCCACATCCAGATCACGGATCATCTGGCTTGCCTGCTGCGCCTTATAGCCCAGTGATATCAAGGCACTCACTGCGTCATTTACCGGACTCGCGGCTTTTTCTATCGGTTTGACCCCTTCGGGTAACCGGGCGGCATCATCTTTTTCGAGGCGATCTTTTAGTTCGATGACCAGACGTTCAGCGGTCTTCTTACCGACTCCGGGCAGCCGGGTCAGTGCCTTACTGTCTTCTTCCAGGATACAACGGGTAAAATCTTCTGCACTCATTCCCGACAGAATCGTCAATGCCAGTTTCGGCCCGACACCACTGATACGGATAAGGTTTCGAAACATCTGACGCTCGGATAAAGAGTGAAACCCGTATAACAGCTGCGCATCCTCACGCACCACCAGATGCGTATGCAACACGATACTCTCACCACATTCAGCCAGATGGTAAAAAGTCGACATCGACGCTTCCAGCTCATAACCCACGCCCTGCACATCGACCAGTATCGAAGGCGGTTGTTTTTCCAGCAATATACCCGTCAATCGCCCGATCATCGCCAGCGCCCGCCACGTACCTTATTCGCGATACCCCGATTTTTTATCTGCATATGATTCGCATGACAGACCGCGATAGCCAGGCCATCTGCCTCATCACTCTGCGGTACAAAATCGAGTTTCAATAAAATTTTCATCATCTGCTGGATCTGTTGTTTATCGGCTGAACCATTGCCCACCACCGCTTTTTTGATGGCGCGCGGGGTATATTCATCGACCGGCAATTGTGCATTCACACAGGCGCAGATCGCCGCGCCCCTCGCCTGACCCAGTTTAAGTGCCGAATCGACATTTTTATTCACAAACACCTGCTCGATGCCCATACTCTGTGGCTGCCATTGCTCTATAACACCCGCTACCTGATTAAAGATAGAACCCAGACGTTCAGGCAGTTCATCACCCTTTATTTTGAGGTAACCACTGGCAATGTAATTGTGCCGAAAACCATCACTGTCGATCACACCATAACCGGTACAGCGTGAACCGGGGTCGATGCCTATTATGCGGGTTTTTGCTATCACTTTGAATGATTAATACTGTGAACAGACATGGTGTTTCCCCGATTTTATCGTATTTTTATTGTTATCTGGGTTCAGGGGGAGTCTATCATTGCAGAGCACGGTCGGCTAAGGGTTTTGGGCGGTGATTTCATTGATGTACAGCTAAACTGAATATTTTAAAAGGAAGAAGCAATGGGCTGTGCATTTTCACGAGAAGCATGGGGACTAAGACATAGACTGTCGTTTATGTTCAGGCCGTGGATCGCGGAATAAATTCCGCTCCTGCAGGGCGGGTGATAATGATGGTTGTTATGCCAGTTCGGCCTCAAACAAAGGTGTAACCGTATCCTGATCAAATTTCCCTGTCTGTAAGAAGATGATGACCTGTTTGGCCACCGCGCCTGACATCAGGATACTGAGATGGCTCTCCCGCACCACGATAGAATCTGTTGCCCCTTTCAGCTGTGTTTCTTCTACCGAAACGGTACCATCGTGTGGCAGTTTTGGCCCGCCGGTCACCAGACCCATGCCGATAGGAATATTACCGGCGATGACTCCGATATCCTGCCAGCCTTTCCACTCGGGTACATCGCCCGATAACCCATTGACATGACTCTGGCCCAACATCCATCGCGTCATCGGGTGAGCATTAATCCGTTTACCAACCGCACTGCCGTTTACCGGTGATGCCAGTAATACGATGCGACCTTTTTTATTGTAGGGAAACTGGTCAAAAAGATGCATGGTAACTATGCCCCCGAAGCTGTGCGCTACGATATGCACCACGGGCGCATCGATCTTTTTGATGAACTCATTTAGCTTTACCGCGATCTCGGCAGGAGGTTTACCCCAGACGTGGTAGTTAAACATGTGACATTCATACCCGGCATTACGCAGGCGATTGCGCAATCGCAGCAGGTCGACACCGGCCACGCTCCACAGGCCATGGACTAATACGACGGCTTCACGCATCGATAGAGTGAGGCACTTTAGGGTGAGACTTCCAGCATACGATCGAGCGCCCTTCTCGCCTGCTCGGCAACATCGATGGGCACGCTGACCTGATTGACCACATGACCATCGACCAGATTTTCCAGCACCCATGCCATGTGTTGCGGATCGATACGGAACATGGTGGAACACATGCACACATTGGGTGACATGAAGTGGATATTTTTACCTTCGTGCTTGAATTGCTCATGCAGTCGATTCACCAGGTTCAGTTCTGTCGCTACCAGCCAGCGGGTATCCTTCCCGGCACTGGCAATGGTATTTATGATGTACTCAGTCGAACCAATATAATCGGATTTCTGGCAGACTTCAAACGGACTTTCGGGATGAGC
>DROB01000407.1 GCA_011321985.1 Gammaproteobacteria bacterium
ATAAAACTCTGCATCTCCGCGCCTCTGCGGTAAACAAGCTTTTGGCTTTAATTTATAAACATCCGCTTATGGCCGGTAGCAGCCTTTCGGGTCAAAGAGTTTTTAGTTAGACGCTCAGTGTCTATACGATCAGATTTAAGCAGTTACAAATATGAGGTAGAACGATCTGACTGCACGGGTCTTCACCCTTTGTCTGATATCTACCGTTTTGAAATCCTTAACAGGGTTTCGAGCACCAGGCCATTTTCTTCCGCCAGAGCCAGCGCACGTTGTAAACGTGCCGGTGCGCTACGCCCCATACACATATGCTCTCTATCACCCTCAAAGGCCGCCACCATGCCATCGAGCAAGGCCTGGCTATCCAGCGATTGCCCGGTCAGTACTTCCTGCAGTTTAATGATATCAGCTGCCACACTCCGCGCCAGAGCATTGTGTTCAGTCCACAACTGCCCGACATTACCACCAACATCCAGCCCGGCAATATTGGTGGTGAGGATATACACATTTTTCAAGACCAGCTCATGCAACAATGCGGCCTCATCAGCCAGCACCCTAACAGGTATATCGATCGATGCCAGCGCATCAGACACCTGCTGCGCATATCTCCCATAGACCGGTGAAGGAATAATAACTTTCGAATCCTGTCCTTTCTTTTTCTCGAACCAGACAGAAATCACCGTAGGATCCAGGGCATATTTCTGCCAGTCTCCGGGGAGCAGTTCATTTTGTAGCAGGACCAGTCTATCGCGCCATGTTTCAGGCACCTTATCCAGCTGCTCATGCAGATCAGCCTCACCGACTGCCAGCAAAACCAGTCCAGGGTCTGCTACTTCTTCAGCTACAGACCGCATCTCCATACCGCGTATTACCGGATGCACGGTATACCCCGAGCGCAAAAAACCACGTGCAAAAACACTGCCCATTTCACCCACACCAACAACGACGGCTGATTTATTCATACTACTCACTTCTTAGGTTACAATATCGGCATTATATAATAACTATGACAACAGGACTGCTCTGTGGATCGCCTTTCTCAACTTCAAAACTGGCTTGATAGCCTGTCTGAAAACACCTACACCAACCTGCAACCTGCTTCGGCTGATGCCAGCTTCAGGCAATATTTTCGTGTCACCGATGTGAATACCGATAAAACCTTTATCGTGATGGACGCACCGCCCGATAAAGAAGACAGCCGACCGTTTATGCTGGTCACCGACCTTATCCACCGCGCAGATGTGAATGCACCCGGTATAATCGCCGCCGATATCAAACAGGGATTCCTGTTACTGGATGATCTGGGCAAGCGCCCCTACCTGGATGAACTGAATGATGACACGGCCGAAAAATTATATATCGATGCTATCGAAGCATTGTTAAAACTGCAGGGTATCGATGGTATGCTGCCCACTTATGATGCCCGGTTACTACAGACAGAGATGGAGCTGTTCGAAATCTGGTATTTAAACCGTCACCTGAGATTCGAATTGGGAAAAACCCAGAAAGCGGTGCTCGGTAAAATATTCAAGCTATTAATAAAAAATGCCGAAGAGCAACCGCAGGTTTTCGTACACCGTGATTACCACTCGCGCAACCTGATGGTGACAGAAAATAATAATCCTGGTGTCATCGATTACCAGGATGCCGTATTTGGCCCCATCACATACGACCTGGTCTCGCTGTTCAAGGACTGCTACATCGAGTGGCCCAGGGAAAAAGTTGAGCATTGGCTCGATCTGTATCTTGCTCGCCTGACACCTCACCGCTTTATCGAAAAACACACCCTGGTTCGCTGGTTTGACCTCATGGGGGTACAGCGCCACCTGAAAGTGCTAGGCATCTTTTCACGGCTAAACTATCGTGATGGCAAAACACAATACCTGGACGACCTGCCATTAACGTTGAAATATATCACCGATACCTGCCAGCGTTATGATGAGTTAAAACCTCTTAAACAGTTACTCGACGAGAGCACTGCCCGCTCAGGCAGCCGGGCTACCGCATGAGAGCCATGATTCTTGCAGCTGGTCGTGGCGAGCGATTGAGGCCACTAACCGATACCACACCAAAACCTTTAATCAAGGTTGCAGGGAAAACATTAATCGAATACCACTTGAATAATCTTGCAAAAGCAGGTTTTAAAGAAATCATAATCAATACTGCATGGCTTGCAGAAAAAATACACAAAGAATTAGAGGACGGTTCAAAATACAGTGTTTCCATCCAATACTCAGACGAAGGCGAAGCACTCGAAACAGCGGGTGGCATTATCAGAGCATTACCATTACTGGGCGAAGGCCCTTTTCTCGTGATCAACGGGGATATCTGGTGTGATTATGATTTTACCAAACTACCTGAACTGGCACCTGACATACAGGCCCACCTCATCCTCGTCGACAACCCCGAACATAATCCGGAGGGTGATTTTTCAATACAGGATGGCCAGATAAAAAATACCGCAAACACGCTGTATACTTTCAGTGGAATAGGTCTCTACCGCAGGACCTTTTTCGCCGAACAGGGATCCGGCCCTGCATCTCTCGCACCGATCATCAGAAAGAAATGTGATAACGATCTGGTTTCAGGAGAACATTATAGTGGCATATGGACAGACGTAGGTACATTGGAAAGATTAAAGGAACTGGAGAACCAGCTGAGATAAAAATCTGATGATTAGCACATATAAAGATCGCTAAATAACCGTAACATTCTTTATTCGCCCAGATCATACCCCTGAAAACTCACACTCTATAGATCGCTACCTCAGGTTAACAACGCTGGTAGGAGTGGAATTCATTCCGCGAATAGAGATTAAATAAATCCTGTGAGCTCCATGCTTTCAACCAGTCAAGGGAAAGTTTAATCATACTAACAGGCACTGTACGATCCGATTTAAGCCACTACAGATAAGATAATCTGTTCAAGTTCCAGGAAAAACATTCTCAGACTTTTTCAATCTGACTGATGATGTCATGCATTGTCTCCTCTGGAGACTTTCCTTCGGTATATATCGTCTTTTTTGCAAATAGTTCATTTGTCGGATGCATGATCAAATAAGCATTTATCGGAAAGTTTTCTTTCAAGCCTGGTAATGCTTTAATATTCGTAGCCAGGTCTGGAGAAGGTAATAATAAAAAAATATTGGGGATGGGTTTGAAAATCTTGCTTACGCTCTCAACTTGACGGGGTTCATCAAAAGTTTGCGCACCACCACCAAAATCAATAATATGACCCGGGTGATCTTGCACTATCGAGCAGACCATTTTTGATTTGAAGTTATTCATATAAGAAAGCATCGCATATACACCATGCTCCCTCTCGATAGACTCTGCCTTTCACTCCATCATAAGAGCATCGCGGCATCTGTAGCTCTTCTGCCAACAATCTTGCCTGTGTTGACTTACCTGCGCCGATTGGCCCGATTAATATGATCGTGTTCACGTTTTAACCCATTCCCCAGTCATGGACACCCACAAAATAAATTGACACCAACCTACCAAGTTTGTAATCTCGTGTAAACACAACTGCTAAGGACAGCATTATGCCTATACCCCGTAAATCACTGGTCTCCCTCGACGCTACTCCCTATTATCATTGTGTCTCTCGCTGCGTACGCCGGGCGTTTCTCTGCGGTGAAGATGTTGTCACCGGCAACAGCTTTGAGCACCGACGGCAGTGGATCGAGGATCGCCTGCTGGCATTAACCGATATCTTTGCTATTGATATCGCTGCCTATGCCATCATGAGTAATCACTACCATGTGGTCTTGCACATCGACCGGAATCAGGCTGTCAACTGGACTGAATCTGAGGTTGTTACGCAATGGCATAAACTCTTTAATGGCAGTGTGTTATCTCAACGCTATGTACAGGACGAAGGGCTGAATAAGGCTGAGCGCTATGCACTTACAGAACAGGTGAGTGAATGGCGAAAACGATTGATGTCGATTAGTTGGTTCATGCGCTGTATCAATGAACCCATCGCGCGAGAAGCCAACCATGAAGATAATGCGACTGGGCGTTTCTGGGAGGGGCGGTTTAAGTCACAGGCACTGCTGGATGAGAAAGCCCTGGCTGCATGTATGGCTTATGTAGACCTGAACCCGATTCGAGCACGGATGGCAAAGACACCGGAACAGTCTGATCATACCTCTGTCCAGCG
>DROB01000408.1 GCA_011321985.1 Gammaproteobacteria bacterium
AAAGGCGGAAGGTATCGATCAGGCATCGACCATCGTGGCACATATATTACCGACACAGACGGTCTTTATCTGCGATGCTCATGTGACAAAAAATCCATCTGTCTCTGAACTGGTCGAAACCACATTACTCGCAGCAGAAGAAGTACGCTCGTTTGGTATCGAGCCCAAGATCGCGCTGGTATCACATTCTAATTTTGGTGCATCGCGTGATGAGTCTGCTGTAAAAATGCGAAAAGCACTGACCATATTGCACGAAGTCGAGCCTGACCTGGAAGTCGAGGGAGAGATGCATGCCGACGCGGCATTATCAGAAGCCATAAGAAACCGTTTATATCCGCACTCCAAACTGAAAGGGGTAGCTAATTTGCTGATAATGCCAAGTGCCGATGCCGCCAATATATCGATGACCATGTTAAAAATGCTGGGAGGCGGCGTAACCATCGGACCGATATTGATGGGTATGTCCCGGTCTGCCCACGTGGTCGCGCAGGCGATCACGGTACGTAATCTGGTGAATATGAGCGCGGTGGCTGTCGAACATTCGATGCGCTAGATGCCTGTTAAGTCAAGAGCACCTCTGCTAATTGATTGCGCTCTGACAGTTATAAGTTGCAGGTTTTAAGTTAAGATACCTTTCAACTTATAACTTAACACCTGTAACTTAACAATATGGCAGTCCAGTGGTATCCCGGGCACATGAACAAAGCCCGTCGTATTATCAAAGAATCGATGTCCGAGGTAGACCTGGTCATCGAGGTCATGGATGCGCGCATCCCTTTCAGCAGTGAAAATCCGATGGTAGCTGAATTGCGCCAGCATCGCCCCTGCATAAAGATCCTGAATAAAAGCGATCTCGCTGATCCGGCTATCACCAGACTATGGTTGGCGCATCTGGAAAAAGAGCAGGGTGTTAAGGCACAGGCACTGTCGGTACTGGATAAGTCGAAAACCCGTAATCTGCCAGCACTGTGCAAAAAACTATTACCTGAACGAGGCTCGGCGATCAAACCTATCCGTGTCATGATCATGGGTATCCCCAATGTAGGGAAATCGACGCTGATCAATACACTGGCAGGCAAGACATTAGCCAAAGTAGGTGATGAACCGGCAGTGACCAAAGAAGTGTCTCCCGCACAGCATCGTATTATCCTGGAAGGTGGTATAGCCCTGTCAGATACACCGGGTATCCTGTGGCCGAAGATCGAGAATGGTAATAGTAGTTACCGTCTGGCGGTAACCGGTGCGATCAAGAATACGGCAATCGATTTCGAAGACATCGCACTGTTTGCGGCAGACTATCTGATTACGGCGTATCCTGAAAAAGTGGTCGAGCGTTATAAGTTGCAGCAGTGTCCGGCGACAGATATTCAGTTGCTCGAGGCTATCGGGCGTAAACGCGGGTGTTTACGTGCGGGGGGGATGATCGATCTGCAACGTGTTTCCGAGATATTGATCCATGAGATTCGGGGTGGTGCATTGGGGCACCTGAGTTTTGAGACACCGGAGATTATTGAGAGGGAACTGGTTGTTGTTTAGGTTTGGTTCTTTTATGGTTGTGTAGTTTCTTTTTTAACCTTTACTTCTTCTTTTATTCAGGTATTGCGGTTCTCGCCCGCGGGGCTAGTAGAGCTCGTTCAAATTTGTTCCTGACAAATTTAGTTTGCAGCAAAAAAGAAAGACAAAACTTAGTACCAAAATCAATAAAATAAAAATCTCAGTCAACCTAAAACACCGTTTTTGATTTTGCCCACCTTAGGCAAGCCATTTATACGGCAGGGGGATCATGGGCCGTCTGTGAAATCTGTTTGAGCGTCTTTTGCGAGTTATTTCACAGCATGATCCCCCTGCCGTATAAATGGGAACCCCGCGTCTTTATGCGGGGCACCAGCCGTAGTGGCGGCATTTTCTGGTTACTCTTTTTTGCTGTAGAAAAAGAGTAACTCGCCAGTGGGGCGAGACCCACAAAGCCTGAATAAAAGAAGAAGTAAATATCAGGAAAAGAAAGAAACTGAACCTCATGCACAGCGACACAGAAACAAGACGAAAACACAATCACCAAAAATCAACCCTCATAGATAGCCATGATCTCACTCAACTCATCGATAATCTGAGCGACCTCATTATCACTAAACCCGGATAACGCCTCAACATCACCCCCGTTTCTGGCATCATCAATCAACTGATTAACCTGCGCACAACCCTGTCCACAAAGTGTTTCTATCTTGTCTTCAAGTTTTTCAGGGAAATCAGGATTCATACAGGTGATCAGAAAGGACGATGTGACTGGCTCAGGTATTGATGTGAACGCATCTCGATAAGTCGGCTACTGGTTCTATGGAAGGCGAATTCTAGCATATCTCCCTGATACAGTTTTTCAGGAGGGGCAGCGGCACTGGCGATGAGTTTTACGTTCCTGTCGTATAACTCATCGATCAGATAGATAAATCGACGTGCCCGGTCATCACTGTACTCATCCATGATCGGGATATTACTGACGATAACCGTATTAAATTGCTGTGCCAGTTCGATGTAGTCCTGTGCGGCACGCGGTGAGGTACAGATGACATCAAAATCAAACCAGACGACATCCTCACTGCAGCTGATGGTTTTCAATTCCCGGTTGAGGACGGTCAGTGCTCTATTCTCGATGACCTGGGTAACACTGAGTTCCTGCATCCTCGTTCGTATCTGTTGCCAGGTGTCATCTGTGGCCGGTATGTAATAGACATCCGACTGTTCGAGTAGTGTCGTACGGTGGTCGACACCGTTATCGAGATGAAATACTTCGGTATGTGATTTGATGAGTTCGATGGCAGGTAAAAATCGTTCACGTTGCAGGCCGTTCAGGTACAGATCATCTGGTACACGGTTTGAGGTCGCCACCAGGCAGATCCGGTGCCTAAACAGTGCATGCAGTAGCTCGCTGAGTATCATGGCATCGGTGATATTGGTGACGATGAATTCATCGATGCACAGTAGACGGTATCGTTTAGCCAGATTTTTAGCGACATGTTTCAGGGGGTTTTTCTGGTGTTTTTTTGACTGGCTCAATTCTCCGAGTCGTGCGTGGATGTCCAGCATGAAATGATGGAAATGGACACGGTACTTTTCGTCGATATCGAGTTCTTCGTAGAACATATTCATTAACCAGGTTTTACCACGACCGACACCACCCCAGATATAGAGCCCTCTGACGGGTTCAGGGTAGTGGTTCTCGAAGGGAGAGATTTTTTTCAGGAGTGTAAAAAAAGGGTTTTTATGACCGGTTACCAGGGTGCGGCTAAGCTCTTCCAGTTTGACGATGGCCTGTTCCTGAGCCGTGTCATGAACTCTGTCTGGCTGTTGCAAGGCCTTTTTGTATTGATCGGTTAATGACATGTTTGCCGGTATGGTGGAAGTGCTTCGATTTGGTTTTATCTATATTCGACGAATTATATAGAAAAATCAGGGTTTTCGTTGTCGCTATTGGCTGATTTTGGTAGAATTATCGCCCGAGCAGGTGAAGGTATGCGAATCCAGAATTTCGATGTTCGGGCCACGTTGTTTTCCTCATCCTCAAATTCCTCTTAATAGTTTACAGTGACCAGGGCCTGTTATTCATGACGCGATTTATTTTTGTAACCGGTGGTGTGGTTTCATCATTAGGCAAGGGCCTGGCTTCAGCTGCGGTCGGAGCGATCCTCGAGAGCCGTGGTCTGAAGGTTCAGATGATGAAGCTTGATCCCTACATCAATGTTGATCCGGGTACCATGAGTCCCTTCCAGCACGGTGAGGTTTTTGTCACCGAAGACGGTGCAGAAACGGATCTGGATCTCGGGCATTACGAACGTTTTGTCAGTACACCTACCGGTAAATCCAGTAATTTCACTACCGGTAAAGTGTATGAGAGTGTCATCCGCAAAGAACGCCGTGGTGAATATCTGGGAGGCACGGTTCAGGTTATCCCGCACATAACGGATGAGATCAAGCGCCGCATCTTTGCCGGTGCCGGTGATGCTGACATCGCGATGATCGAGATCGGCGGTACCGTCGGCGATATCGAATCATTGCCCTTCATGGAAGCGATCCGCCAGATGGGAGTCGAACTGGGTAGAAAACGCGCCATGTTTATGCATCTGACGCTGGTGCCCTATATCAAGACGGCGGGTGAGGTCAAGACCAAACCGACGCAGCACTCGGTCAAAGAATTACGGTCTATCGGTATCCAGCCCGATCTATTACTCTGTCGTTCAGAGCAGCTGCTCGCCGAAGATGAACGCAGGAAGATCGCCCTGTTCACCAATGTTCAGCCTAAAGCGGTTATCTCTGCCATGGATCTGGATAATATCTACAAACTGCCACAATGGATGCATGATCAGGGTGTCGATGACATCATCGTCGAGCAGATGCAGCTGGATGTTAAACCGACTGATTTATCCGACTGGCAAAAAGTGGTCGATGTGATGGCGGATCCTGCCCATGAAGTGACCGTGGGTATGGTCGGTAAATACGTTGATCTGACTGAATCCTACAAGTCGCTCAATGAATCGCTGTCACACGCCGGTGTGCATAATAATGCACGTGTCAAAATCCGTTATATCGATTCAGTCGTTCTCGAATCCGGAAATATGTCATCACTGCAGGGGCTGGATGCGATCCTGGTGCCCGGTGGTTTTGGTGATCGCGGTATCGAAGGCAAGATTGCCGCTATCCGATATGCACGTGAGAATAAGGTGCCTTATCTGGGTATCTGCCTGGGCATGCAGCTGGCCGTCATCGAATTTGCCCGCCATGTCGCAGGCCTGAATGATGCGCACAGTAGCGAGTTCAATAGTGAAACCACGCACCCGGTGATCGCCCTGATCACAGAATGGCAGGATGAGGACGGTCGTATCGAAAAGCGCGATGTGAATTCTGATCTCGGTGGCACCATGCGTCTGGGCGGACAGACCTGTCAGTTGCTCGAAAATACTCTGGCACGCGCGGCTTATGGTACCGATACTATCGTCGAGCGTCATCGTCATCGTTATGAGTTTAATAATCATTACCTGCAACAATTGACGGATGCAGGTCTGGTGATCGGTGGTAAATCGAGTGATGGCAATCTGATGGAGATGGTCGAATTGCCTGCTGAAGGACCATTGGCTCATCCCTGGTTCCTCGGTTGTCAGTTCCATCCCGAGTTCACCTCGACCCCGAGAAAAGGTCATCCTCTATTCACTAATTACATCAAAGCGGCACTGGCGCATCAGCTTGAAACAGCCGATGCCGACGAAGTGATGGCTTGATATGCCGAATGATACAGTGGTCGAGATGACTGTATTTAAAGATCAGGAATCAAATCGATGAGATTATGTAGTTTCGAAGTCGGACTGGACAAGCCGTTATTTTTGATCGCCGGTCCCTGTGTTATCGAGAGTGAACAGATGGCGATGGAGACGGCGACACAGTTAAAAGAGATCACCTCGAGACTGGGGATTCCTTTCATCTATAAATCGTCCTTCGATAAAGCGAATCGATCCTCAGGCACCAGCTTTCGTGGTCCGGGTATCGGAGAAGGTCTGCGTGTCCTGCAGAAAGTAAGAGAAGAAGTCGGGGTGGCGGTACTTACCGATGTGCACGAAGATACCCCTGTGGATGAAGTTGCCAGTGTGGTCGATGTGCTGCAGACCCCGGCCTTCCTCTGTCGACAGACGAATTTTATATTAAGAGTTGCCGCCACCGGTAAGCCGGTGAATATAAAAAAAGGGCAGTTTCTGGCACCGGGTGATATGAAAAATGTCATCGATAAAGCACGTTCGACCGGTAATGAGAATATCATGGCCTGTGAGCGTGGTGTTTCATTTGGTTATAACAATCTGGTCTCTGATATGCGCTCGCTGGCGATCATGCGTGAGAGCCAGTGCCCGGTGGTATTCGATGGTACGCATTCGGTACAACTGCCGGGTGGGCAGGGGACATCGTCGGGTGGGCAGCGTGAACATATCCCGGTATTAGCTCGTGCTGCCGTTGCGGCAGGTATCTCCGGCCTGTTCATGGAGACCCACCCGGATCCAGTGAATGCCCTGAGCGATGGCCCTAACGCCTGGCCCTTACAGAAGATGGAGTCACTATTGTCTGTATTGATGCAGATCGATGCCACGGTAAAAAGCAACCCGCTGCATGAACTGGATCTGTGACCCGTATTACTTCACCCTGTACTGTTTGATTTAAAAAATTTAAAAATATACTTTAATCCAAGGAACAACAATGTCCAATATCACAAAAATACATGCACGCGAAATTCTGGATTCGCGTGGAAACCCAACACTGGAAGCCGAAGTCACACTGGAGAGCGGTGCTTTTGGTCGAGCGGCTGTGCCATCGGGTGCTTCAACAGGCATCCGTGAGGCACTGGAGCTGCGTGACGGCGATAAAACACGTTACATGGGTAAAGGTGTTATCAATGCGGTCAATAACGTAAATACGGAGATCAGTGAAGCACTGATGGGTATGGATGGACAGGATCAGGCTGCTCTGGATAACAGGATGATCGCACTCGATGGTACCGATACCAAAAAACGTCTGGGTGCCAATGCCATATTAGCCGTCTCACTTGCAGCGTCTCATGCTGCTGCTAATGAGAATAACGAAGCATTGTATGTACACCTGGGTAACGGTAATTACACCATGCCGGTACCGATGATGAACATCATCAATGGTGGTGAGCATGCCGATAACAGCGTAGACCTGCAGGAATTTATGATCCTGCCGGTCGGTGCTCCCAGCTTCAGGGAAGCCTTACGCTATGGCGCAGAAGTCTTTCACACCCTGCGCTCTGTGCTGGCTGCAAAAGGCATGAATACTTCGGTGGGTGATGAAGGCGGGTTTGCACCTGATCTATCGTCTA
This sequence comes from Gammaproteobacteria bacterium, assembly GCA_011321985.1. Taxonomy (GTDB): domain Bacteria; phylum Pseudomonadota; class Gammaproteobacteria; order SZUA-229; family SZUA-229. Next base: position 6,869 of record DROB01000408.1, read on the forward strand.
ACGAGGAGGCCATCGAAGTGATCCTTGAGGCGATCGACAAAGCGGGCTTTAAGGCCGGTGAAGATATTTTCCTTGGTCTTGATGCGGCCAGCTCTGAATTCTATAAAGACGGGGTCTATGACCTGGCATCGGAAGGCAAGAAGTTTAGCTCGGAAGAATTTACCGATTATCTGGCAGCCTGGGTCGATAAATACCCTGTTATTACCGTCGAGGATGGTCTGGATGAAGGTGACTGGCAAGGCTGGTCTTATATGACAAAACAGCTGAATGATAAGGTACAACTGGTCGGTGATGATCTGTTTGTGACGAATACCGCCATCCTGAAGGAAGGTATCGATAAAAATATCGCTAATTCGATCCTGATCAAATTTAACCAGATCGGTACCCTGACGGAAACCCTGAATGCGATCAATATGGCGCACGATGCAGGTTATACCACCGTCATCTCACACCGCTCAGGTGAGACAGAAGATAGCACCATCGCTGATCTGTGTGTGGCGACCAATGCCGGTCAGATCAAGACCGGCTCATTGTCACGTTCAGATCGTATCGCCAAGTATAATCAGCTACTGAGGATCGAAGAAGCACTGGGTGATAAAGCGGTCTATGCGGGCAGGTCTGCGTTTAAACACCTGACATAGGTTTACCAATCCTTAGTGAAAAAGATAGCCTTTGTTCTCCTCATCCTGCTGATATGGCTGCAGTACAAAATCTGGTTACAGGATGGCGGTATACCCGAGGTCGTACAACTGCAGGACGACGTTGAACAGGTTAAAACAGAAGTAAAGAAATTACAGGAACGTAATCAGTCACTGGATGCTGAGGTTAAAGATCTCAAAAAGGGACTGGATGCTATCGAAGAACGTGCGCGCAGCGAGATGGGCATGATCAGGGAAGGTGAAATTTATTATCAGGTAATAGAACCTGAAAGAGACATTCAAAGTCATGAATAGGCTTGTCCCGGGAAAGTGCTCGTTCCTATATGCCTGTGCGGGAATGAGGAACAGTGTTAAGAAACGGCAGATCGATAACAGTGGCTAAAGCAAAAGTAAAACATGCGATCTGGGCTATCGTGCCAGCTGCCGGCATCGGTAAACGTATGCAGTCGACGATCCCCAAACAGTACCTTCCCCTGAATGGACGACCGGTCCTGGAACACACTATCGATGCGTTATTGAGAAACAGTCATATCACTGGCCTGGTCATCGCCCTGCAGGCAGAAGATACGTATTTTTCAGATCTATCGATAATTTCGGACAAGCCGGTCATACCGGCAGTGGGTGGTAGAGAA
>DROB01000409.1 GCA_011321985.1 Gammaproteobacteria bacterium
CCAAAGCTACTAATGTGAGCGAACTTTAGCCTGTTTATTTTTTGTAGAGTCTGCTTTTGATTGGACATGCCGAGTAATGAAATATCCTGCAGTTCCACCAATGATCGCACCGGTAATGGCTATCTTACCGGCGCCGGGGCGGAAACCGGGAATACCTCCACCAGGCGGAACATACCCGGAATCTTTATCTCGAAAAATTTCTGCGATAACCAGGGCGCCTATGGCGCCACCAATTGTAAATGCAAAAACTGCCCCTTTGTTGGTTTTTTTCGGTGAAGACAATGAATCCGATTCATCAACATATCTTTCAGCAAGCAACCGTTCACGATTGTTTTTTGTATGAACAGATTGATTCCTTTTTGACGTGATAACGTATTGCGCTAACAGATCATGTTGCACAGAAAAAAACATTGTCATACAAATAAAGATTATGACCCTCATGATCACCTCACTGATTATAATTATCATAGCCGTCCGGCTCAGAACCAACTTTGTTCCAAGCATCGTGATGTGCAGGTCCTGGCCCTGCAACACTTCCACTGGAAGTAAAAGGTAATTCTTCCAAAAAGCTCCAGGGGGAATCGCTTCGGTAATAACCAAAACGTACTGTGCTCTTAAACCAGGATAGTTCAGGATGCACGTCATAATCGATGTCATCTTTTTCTGGTAGTATCGTTACGAGAACATCCTGATAACTGATAACCGGGCCATCAGCCCTCACATATTCGTTATAGCCCCATTCTCCTACGCCATACCATTCACCAGCAGCAGGATAACTACCACCAGTATGTTCGCCAGGCTCACAGCTTGCTGGGGGCCATACAGCTAGGCAGGTACCGCCTACGTATACAACAGGATGCGTCCCATCAATAAGCTGGAAACCAGATGCCATAGTTTTAACTTTATTATGAAAATAAAAATCAACCATTTCAATTGTAGCCAAATCAGGATTTTGATCGGAAATACGGACGTTTATATGTTCCCAGTCCGCTTCATGGTTATTATACCCATCATTATAGGGGTAATACATCCAGTACTGAATGACAGGTTTTCCGGAATGCCAAAAGAAATGCGCGTATACTGTATGGGGGAAATTGTTATTTTGTCGCTCGTCTTGATAATAGTTGATCCAACCGCCTGGATTATTGATATCTCCTGCGTAATTATAGTGAAAACGCAATCTATAAGAGCCGTAGGCTGATCCTGGTGGGCGTCCGGTATATGGATAACCTGTATCTGTAACATGGGACCAGTTAGGGTTACTCGAATTTACCCAAGCATGGAAAACTGAAACAGGAGGATCAAAAGCATTCTGTTCAGAAATAGGATGGTCAGATACTTCCTGCCCTAACATGTTGTAAACCTGTATCCAAAGACTGTCCTTTACGACGCCTATATATTCAACCGGCTCAGGCGCAACCCATTCTGTAAGATGATTTAAAATAAAACCTGGTTTGAATTTTTCTACTAGCTGGATTTCCCAGTCGTCTCCAATTCCATTATGGTCGAGATCTAGCATAATCTTAAAATAGGGATAAATATACGCCACCGTCGTCGTGTAGGTATCGGAAGATTCGAGTATCGTGTAGTCTGGTTCATCGATAAAAGCTTGCATTTCCACCAGTCCTTCCGAGAATTCCGCCGGGATGAGGCAGCTCAAAACTACCGTGCCCTGCGCGCTTGTCACGCCGAGTTTGGTGCAATAGTAATAGTCGGGGTTGAGCTCGTCGCCATACCAGGTGGTAACTTCGAGCCTCACTTGCTTGTTTTGCAGCGGCGTGCCGTTTTGATCGACGACATAAAAATTGGCGGTGTACTGGTTATCGCCGCCGGGGAGGTCTGCGGAGAGTGGCGAGGCGCTCAGCAGAGCCAGTATAGCGAATAAAGAGAATGTCCGTTTCATGGTTGTACTCCCTAAATCTATGTGGGTTCATGGTTTTATGGCAATTCTTTTGTGACGAAGTGCCGCGACGGCATCTTTGTTTTCACTTTACGGAAAAGTCTGAATAGATGCCTCCTGCATGACAGACCGGAGCCGCTGGCTCTACTTCAAATATGTGAGCTTGATGCGCGCTACAAACTCACCGGCACGGAGGACGGCGAGATAGATTCCTGAGGCGAGGGTATCACCGGAATCGTTGGTGCCATCCCAGCGTATGCTGTAAGAGCCAGCGGCAAGCTCGCGATCGACCAGGTTTTTTACCCGTTGTCCGGCAGCGTTGTAAATCGTAAGCAAGACTGGCTGTGCGCGCGGAATATCGAAACGGATTTTTGTTTCAGGGTTGAACGGATTCGGGTAATTTTTATAGAGTTGAAGGCGCTCGGGGAGTCGATTCGATTCTGCGGCAAATTGTTCGAGTACCGGCATGATTTTCTTCAGCGCCGGCCCTTTGAGACCATCCACGTAGAACTTCTCCGCATCGACTAACTCACCGGCAAAGGCAGCAACATTTTCTGCTTGTGCGACGGCTACCGGGAAGGTGACCGATTCTCCGGGCGCCAGCGATATCGGGCCGTAACTGAGCAGAAATCTGGCATCGGCAGGTGTATCGCCGTTAAATTGGTCAGCATCGCCTCTCAGGCGGGCGTACCAACCAGCATCGTCGGTAGGTTCGTCGTCAACCGGCCAGCACACGACGATGGCTTTATCTGTGCCGAGAATTTTCGCGCCCAGCAGCGGTGTGTTTTCGGCTTTGGCAACATTATCATAAATGAACGGTGCCTGTCCGTTTTTGGCAAAGCCGATTTTGTCGTCTGCGGGCGTATCGCTGTTATCAGCATTTGGAACATCGATATCGGCAAAGAAGCCGAGATAGACGTCATTCAGTGCTGTCGCATTAGCGTCAAGGGTGATAAAAAATTCGATGAGGGCATGGCCAGCACTATTAAAATGGTAGACTTTCTGTGCCACAGAAAGCCCGAGTCCGGAGTGGCCTTCGAATTCC
>DROB01000410.1 GCA_011321985.1 Gammaproteobacteria bacterium
ATTTAAAAATGGTAGGTATGTGGGATGGGGTGATAAATTTGCCTGTCTACGAGTTGCGTTATGAGGATATGGTTAAAGACCAGCAGGAGGTATCAAGGCAATTGATTGAATTCTGTGGTTTTGACTGGGAAGATCAATGTTTGCGCTTCAATGAATCGAAGCGTGAGATTAATACCTGTAGTTACAACCAGGTCCGTAAACCCCTCTATACCTCGTCTGTGCATCGCTGGAAAAATTATGAAAAGCATATCGGTCCACTGGTAGATGAGCTTGAAGACATTGCTGCGGAGTATGATTCGGGTCGCAGCGAAAGCGAAAGGGCTATGCATTAGCATCTTCTGTTATTTAACCCTTACGGATTACTTCCCAGTGATTTGTTGCGAATCCTGTGTAAACGAGGGTTGTCCGTGCATATTCCGTTCGTTTGCGGTAGGGGTGTTTTATTCCTTTGCGTAATACTTTGAAATCACAGCCATAATATTAATAGCTTATTGAAAAACATGAGAAAATAATGTTAAATATTTCGACAAATGCTGAGAATTATGTTAAAAACTAGTTCATGAATAATAATAAATTACTCGTTGTTGAAGACGACCCGGGGCTGCAAAGTCAAATACGCTGGTGTTTTGAAAATTATGATGTTTTGCTCGCAAATGATCGTATATCAGCCATCGAACAGGTCAAAAAAAACATGCCCGCTGTTGTTACTCTGGATTTAGGTTTACCGCCCCATGAGGATAACCCCAGCGAAGGATTTGCAACACTGGAACAGATACTGGAGATTGACTCAAATATTAAAGTTATCGTCGTTACCGGGCAGGAAGAACGTGAGAATGCTGTTAAGGCTATTGGTCTGGGTGCATATGACTTCTACAGTAAACCGTTTGAGCCGGAGATTATTGGGTTGATCGTGAACCGGGCATTTCGCCTCCTGGAGCTTGAGAACGATAACCAACGTTTACAGTCAACTACGACGCATGAGCCCTTTGCCGGAGTTATCGCCTGTAGTCCGCAAATGCAGAGTGTCTGCAAGGCAGTGGAGAAAGTGGCGCCCTCTGATGCAACAGTTTTACTGCTAGGTGAAAGTGGGACAGGTAAGGAGCTCTGTGCGAGAGGTCTGCATACTCTCGGTTCAAACAGTGAGGGCAATTTCGTGGCCATTAACTGTGCCGCTATTCCGGATACTTTATTGGAGAGCGAATTGTTCGGTTATGAAAAGGGCGCATTTACCGGAGCAAATAAACAGACTATCGGTAAAATAGAATATGCGAGTGGGGGTACCTTGTTTCTTGATGAGATGGGTGATTTGCCCTTCACTCTACAGGCTAAATTACTACGCTTTTTACAGGAACGTGTAGTAGAACGTGTCGGTGGACATGTGCCTATACCTGTCGATGTCCGTGTTGTCTGTGCGACGCACCAAAATTTAAGAGAAAAAATAGAGCAGGGTGAATTCAGAGAAGATCTGTTTTATCGTATCAGTGAAATTCCGTTAGAGATACCTCCGCTCCGTGACCGTGAGGGGGATATCATCGTTCTCGCCCGTTTCTTTTTTGATAAATTTAATGAGGATCATGGTCGTAAGTTACGTGGCTTCACTAAAGATGCGTTAAGCTCAATGGAGTCATATTCCTGGCCCGGGAATGTACGTGAGTTGCAGAACCGTATCAAACGCGCGGTGATCATGACTGATGGCAAACAGTTATCTTCGATGGATCTGGAACTGGATAGAACATCATCAGAGACGATGAATTTCAATCTCCGTGATATCCGTGAGAAGGTTGAGAGGCAAGCGATATTACGCGCACTGTCGCATGTTAATGGTAAGGTGGCTCCCGCTGCAGAACTATTGGGTGTGAGTCGTCCTACTTTATATGACCTGATCAAAAAACTTAACATCACCGTGTAGTGTGAGTTCAGGTTTTATCGAAGGCTACTACGGTCTTCTATATCTCTTACGCATAAATACCAATAGTAGAGACACCATCAGTAAGTAGATACTTGACATTGCTCCAGAAGAGCCACCGTTACTGTTGCGCACCGTCGAGAAACCAGCGATACCGGTTACAATACGCCCATTTACGGTGAGGTCATCATCACCCAGACCACCATCTGCCAGCCTTATCAGGACCAGGTTGCCGGTAATGTCGTTACCTGCATTTGTGGTTATAGTTACCTGTCCCAGGATTTGTGCACCTACACCTTTTTCATTATCAAATGTGAAGTCGTATAGATGAGGTTCTGCATTATCTGCTGTTGGCCCGACGCGATAATATTTATCTACTTTAACATCGAGCGGTAAAAAAACACCAACGTCTAATACATCTCCCGCCAGTTCGGAAAACACGGTGAAAGCGTGTGCTTTGAGATCAAAAAATTCATTTGTCGGAAATTCAGAGGGGATAGTATCCAGGACTTTTACGTCAGTGAATGTCGTATCTTTTTTGCTCAGTATTCCTTTGTCAGTTACCATGGTGACTGCAGATACTTCTCTATTTAAACTCACGATGAAAGAAGCAACATTATTCTGAAATTCATCAGCGATATCGTCATTGTTTCCATCACCATTATTTTCTGCTAATCGTTCGACCACACTGGGGACACCGTCGATATCATTGTCTGTCTCACCAACCAGATTAATAGTGAACGTCGGGTTAACAGGGTCGTTGGTTGTCAGTACGAGGCTCGTCGTTTTCGGACCCAGGCTCAGCCCCTTTAACTGGATGCCTATCTGGCATTTAAGTGATGGTCCCAGATCGACTTTATTTGGCAGCACTCTCGGACAGTTATTGAATAGAGTGAACTCGGTATTATTGGTACCTGATTGAGTGATATCTGTAATAACCAGGTCACTTGTGCCAGCGTTTTCCAGTGTGAGTACTTTCTGTGCATCAAGTCCGTTGATTTGGGAAGTGCCTACATTTATTTCCTGAGGGGCTATAATATTTGATGCGATAACATTGCCAGATAAGGGTATGGTTATATCACCTGCCGATGTAGTTATGACGAGCGTCGTTGAGAAATTACCGATCGAATCAGGTGTAAAGCTTATCGTCAAGATGCA
>DROB01000411.1 GCA_011321985.1 Gammaproteobacteria bacterium
CAGGTTGTTGCGTATATCGACGACCAGTTTGTCAAATTCGGTGATGGTATCGGGTTTATTTTTGTTATTTTCACTCATGTATAAGTGCTTCCACCTGCTCCTGGCAGTGGTTATAAAATTGCTGCTCTATCCTGCTTAGTAGATTATAGCTGTTGGCAGAGAAAAAACAGAGGCTTAAACAAATATTTAGATTGAATGTCATACAAAAATAGTATTTCTATTCAGAATCTTCGATTGCAACTGTATGATTTGGAACTATGCTTTGAGAATGTAATCAATAAATGACCACGTAACCCCGATATTAACATAGAGTGTTTAGTTAGAGATGCCGGTATTATGAATGAACAATCAGTTGAAAAGCCAGAGATTTTAGTCGTCGATGATTCGAAAGTAATCCGCCTTGCCGCGAAGAAGATGTTGGGTGATGACTATGAGATACATCTGGCTGAAGACGGGCAGGTCGCCTGGGAGATGCTGCAGAAAGAAAATGATATCTCGGTCGTATTCACTGATCTAAGTATGCCGAATTTGAATGGGATGGAGCTACTCGAACATATCAGAAATGCTGAGAGCGAACACATTGCTGCTCTGCCGGTGATTATCCTGACTGGTCATGATGATACCGAGTCGGTGAAACAGACCGTGTTCGATGCGGGTGCAACGGATTTTATCAGCAAGCCCTTCGAGTCAATTGACCTGATCAGTCGAGCCAAAGCGTATGCCCGGTTGAGCCGGAAAGTGGTCGAGCTGGAAAAGAAAACCGGTTACGACCAGCTGACCGGTCTATACAATGCGACCTCCCTGGAAGAACAGGGGGCAAAAGCCTTCTCATTTGCCAGTCGCCATAAGTTATCCATCAGTACCGTGTATTTTGAAATCACGGAGTTTCAGGAATGTTTTCTAAACCACGGAAAGAATGTCGCGCAACATATCATCACTGCTGTGGGCAAACATCTTCAGGAAGTCATGCGTGAAGAAGATATTGCTGCACGTGTAGGGGTGGCTAAATATGTGCTCGTCCTGCCGATGACCAACAGGCAGAAGACTGAAACTGTGGTCAGCCGGATGCGTGAGAGTATCAACAAGCTTGTTTTTGATACGGGTAAGGAAAGGATACGTGTTAATTTTGTGGCAGGTTATACCGTACCCGATCTGCTCGAAGAGATACAGTTTAGTGATATGCTTGAGCAGGCAGATACTGCGCTGCAGCGGGCGATCAGTTCGGCAGATGAGCCGGTTGTTTATTTTGATGGTGAGCCTGAAGTCGAGCCTGAGGTTTTCCTCCCTGTCGTTACCGAACAGGATATCGAGCAGGCTTTTGCTAACATCATCGATGGTAATTACTACCGGATTCCCGAACAGCATCTGGTGACGGTCGTAGAACGTCTGGCACCATTCATGGAATATGTTGATAATCAGCATGAAGAAGCCATAGCCGATGATGCAGAAGAGAAGAATATTGCAGTATGATGGTCGGATAGGTGTCTCATAAAATTCATCAGAGGGTCCTGATATGTCATCACAGTTAAAAACCATTACAGCGAATGAGGCCTGGGAAATATGCCAGCAGGATCCGAGGACACTATTGATCGATGTCCGCTCGAGTATGGAGTTTTTATTTGTCGGTCATCCCAAAGGTGCTGTCCATATCCCCTGGATCGATGAACCTGACTGGGTGATCAATAAAAATTTTGTCACTGAAACCAGAAAGCTGGCCCTCGGTGGTCTGAAAGAGGGGGCGGGTGATGTGCCGATCATACTGATCTGCCGTAGTGGTAACCGGTCTGATGAGGCAGGCAAAGTACTGGTGGAGTCGGGTATTAAAAACGTTTATCACATCGATGAAGGCTTTGAAGGCAAGCTGGATGATGGTCATCATCGTAGCACGGTTGGTGGCTGGCGTTATCATGGTCTTCCGTGGGAACAATGCTGAGAGATAGTCTGTGGTTAACAGTGGGTGTTTGAGGGTGAAAAAAACGGAAGCACAGTGGCGAGCACAATTGAGCGAAGAGGAATATCGCATCACGCGTGAGGCCGGGACCGAACCCGCTTTTACGGGGGAATACTACGCTAATAAGGATACCGGGATGTATCATTGTAAATGCTGTGGTGAGGTACTGTTTTCATCGGCAGAAAAATACGATTCAGGTTCCGGCTGGCCCAGTTTTTATCAGCCTGAGCAAGGTACGGTTCTGGATGAGATTAAAGATGCCAGTCATGGCATGATCCGTGTCGAAGTGCGTTGCCCGAAATGTGAGGCGCATCTGGGGCATGTTTTTGAGGATGGACCACAACCGACGGGTTTGCGATATTGTATCAACTCGGCATCACTGGATTTTGAGACTGAGTGACCACTATCGGCCATACGGAAATTTTTTTTGCCGCGAAGGACGTGCCCGAGCGAAGCGACAAATACCCTTGGGGTGCGAAAAGCGCGAAGAAAACCTTAAAAATAAAATCAAAAGATTTTCACCGCAGAGGACGCAGAGAAAAACGTTTGTTTTTTGTAGGGTGGGCCCTGCCGGACAGCGCATGTTCGCTACCCTGAAGCATCGGTGGGCAATGCCCACCCTACAAAAAATGCCAAAAAGCCGTTTTTTTCGCATCCTTTGCGGCAAAAATGTTTCTAAATCTTTCAACGTCTGTTACGCGTCGAAACCAGCCCGTGCCTGATCAATTTAGTCCCCGGTTAACCGCAGTTGCCAGCGCAACACCCCCCGGGTTTTACCGCTTCGATGGTTGCCGATAAGACATAGTCTTCTACGCCACGGCCCGGTGCCCAGTCTTTGATAAAATCTTTTGATTCATCTTTGGGTGCAATATTGATATTTTCGAAACCACTGGCTTCCAGGATGGCGTGTAATTCCGAGATCTGTGATGCTCCAGCCATGCAGCCGGAGTACAATGCCAGGTCATCTCTGATTTCATCAGGCAGTTCAGTGCTGGCGACTACATCAGAGATGGCAAGTCGACCGCCCGGTTTTAATACCCGGAAAGCTTCACTGAATACCTGTCGTTTGTCCGGCGAAAGATTGATCACACAGTTGGATATGATGACATCGACGGTATCGTTCGCCACCGGCATGTGCTCGATTTCACCGAGTCGAAATTCGACATGATTGTATTTGCCTTTCTCAGCATTGCCGCGCGCTTTTGAGATCATGGTCGGTGTCATGTCTATGCCGATAACCTGCCCCGATTCACCGGTCTCTGCTGCTGCAAGGAAGCAGTCAAAGCCGCCGCCACTGCCCAGGTCCAGTATGGTTTCGCCGGCCTTTATACTGGCTATAGCGCGTGGGTTACCACAGCCGAGACCCATATCGGCACCTTCGGGAACGTTGTCCAGATCGTCTTCGCTGTACCCCAGTCGTGTCGATACCAGAGTGTTAATTGCGTCATCATCTGATACGCCGCAGCAGCTCGATCCGGTACCGCAGCTGTTACCTTCATTGCTGGCCTGTGCTACCTGGGCATAGCTATCACGGACATTCTGGCGAATTTCATCTGCGCGTCTCTGGTTTGAAGAGTGGTCTGATTCTTGATCAACGGGTTGATTCATTGTGTAACTCCAACTGGTTTAGCGGAAAAGATAGTGTGTACCTGCTGCATTATCTCTGTATTAACGGAGCAAAATACCTGTTTTCCATCGCGTTTCATGTGGATTAATCCTGCACGATGAAGTTCTTTTAAGTGGTGAGACAGTGTCGAGGGTGCAATATCGAGCTGAGAATCCAGGTCACCTACACAGTAACGAGAGGCTTCATCACTGGTGCATAATGTTCCCGAGGTGCAGCAGCGGGTCAGGATGGTGTATATTTTCAGGCGGTGATCATTTGCCAGTGCCTTAAAGATATTAACCAGTTGCCCTGCCTCAATAGTTTTATAATTCGACATATTTCGAATTATAAGGGTGTAAAAAAAGAATGCAAGTTTTTTATTTCGGTATTATGATGCAGGGCAGACTGATGCACGGGCTTGTCGTGCATCTGACATTGTTCGGGACAATCTGTCCAGTGCCACACCAACAAAATGATATCCAGAGAGACCAATGCCTCAACCATTGAGCGATGACGAAAAACATAGACTGGAAGAGCGTCTGTTTGAATTAAAGCAGGAGCACCGCGATCTCGACGATGTCATAAACCGGTTATTACAGTCGGCAGACGTTGAAGAGCTACAGCTAAAGCGGTTTAAAAAACGTAAATTGAAGCTTAAAGATACGATCTTGAAGCTGGAAAATGTTCTGATCCCGGATATCCTGGCGTAACCATAAAAAGTTTTTAGAGAGTGTTGTTGTGAACTATTGTTCGACATGTGGAGAGAGAGTGAATCTGGTCGTACCTGAAGGAGATAATCGCCAGCGTTATGTGTGTACGGATTGCGAAACCATACACTACGAGAATCCAAAGATAGTAACGGGTTGTATCGCTGAGTGGAAGGACAGGATCTTGTTATGTAAACGTGCCATCGAGCCAAGATACGGGCTGTGGACCTTGCCTGCAGGTTTTATGGAGAACCAGGAAACGAATCTACAGGGTGCCGCAAGGGAGACGGCTGAAGAAGCGAATGCTGAAGTGGATAATATGAAGCTCTTCTGCGTGTTCAGTATCGCGCATATCGATCAGGTTTATACCATGTACCGTGGAGACCTGGTGGCAGGGCAGGCGAGTCCGGGTATCGAGAGCCTTGAGGTCGCCCTGCTTTCTGAAGATGAAATTCCCTGGAAGGAGATCGCGTTTCAGGTGATTAGTGAAACCCTGAAACTTTATTATCAGGATAAAAAACGTGGTGATTTTGTCACCCATTACGGCGATATAATCAAACAGGATGACAATGCTTACATCGTTAATTATTTTTAGATGATCATGTGTCGGTTCAAGCCTGAACAGGAAGATACGGTATGAAATTAAAAGGCTACTAACGACGACGCAAAGAACGCGAAAAAAACGCCAATAAAACCTTTTTTAGTTTTTTTCGTAGGTCGGGTTAGCGTAGCGTAACCCGAAGTTCACATTCAACTTTAAAAGATTAAAAGCAATTTACCGCAGAGACGCAGAGAAAAACGTTTGATTTTACTTCACTGCTGTCCCGTTAACTATTGAAGGAATGAAATCCAGCAAA
>DROB01000412.1 GCA_011321985.1 Gammaproteobacteria bacterium
CTCAGGGACGGTACGTACGAAGTCATCGAATAAGTGCACGATCTGTGGACGGCGTTGTTGTAAAGACTGGATAACATCCATGCGAGAGAGTAGCTGGTCTTTGGTTTCTTCCAGTGATTCTATCTGTTTTAATGCAGCATCCAGTGTCGTGATCTCGTCCTGCAGCATTTTATTACGGAATTTCTGGTGTTCGACCTGGCTGTTGAAGGTGGCATGAACCATGAACAGGATGGCACCGGTCAATAACAGTGATAGCGCCGCTATGGTCGCAAACTGGCGGGTCTGTTCCTGCCGTTGTTCTTCGCGCCAGGGTAATAAATTAATGTGTGCCATTAGTCAAAACTCCTCATGGCCAGACCGCAGGCGATCATCAGGGATGGCGCGTCATTACTCAGGGCCTGCGGATTGACTTTGGAGTCCAGAGACATCTCTGCGAAGGGGTTGGCGATGACCGTCGGGGTATCAAGCTGTGATTCGACCAGCTCATCGATACCGGGTATCGAAGCACAGCCACCGGCCAGAACGATCAGATCGACGGCATTATGTTGCCCCGATGTGTAGAAAAACTGTAGAAACCGGCTCACCTGCTGGGCGATGGTCTCTTTGAAAGGTTCCAGAACCTCGGGTATATAATTATCCGGTAGACCACCTTCCTTCTTGAGCCGACCCGCTTCATCGTAGGCCAGTCCATATCGACGCATGATCTCTTCAGTTAGCTGCTTACCACCAAAACTTTGTTCACGGGTATATATAAGGTGGTTGTTCTCGACGACGTTGAGGCTGGTCATGGTCGCGCCGATATCGATCAACGCGATGATTTTGTCTTCACTGTTCTGCTCCAGCTGGTGGGCGATCAGCTTGGCAGAGTGTTCGATGGTATAAGCTTCTACATCGACGATTTTGGGTATCAGACCGCCGAGTGAGAGTGCGGCAGAGCGTAGTTCGATATTTTCACTCCGTGAGGCGGCGAGTAACACATCGACGGTATCCGGGTTGTTTTCACTCTCACCTAAAACCTCGAAGTCGAGGTTGATTTCTTCCAGTGGATAAGGGATATACTGGTCGGCTTCCATCTCTATCTGGGTTTCCAGCTCATCATCACTCAGACCGGTGGGCATGGTGATAATTTTGGTGATAACGGCAGAACCCGCAACGGCAACAGCCGCATTTTTAGCTTTTGTGCCAGAGCGCTTAACCGCTCTCTGGATGGTATCGCCGACGGCTTCAACATCCTGTATGTTTTTATCAACCACGGCATTATCCGGTAAAGGCTCTACGGCGAGACTCTGTACACGATATCTGTCGCCATCCTGTGCTAACTCGAGCAGTTTTACCGACGTCGAGCTGATATCCAGGCCTAAAATGGCTGGTTTTTTGCGTTTTAGCAGGCCCACGCTTTTCCCCTTATTTATATATTTTAAAGGTAGTTATAGAATATATTAAAAATTTTTCATTAAATATTAGCGGTAAGTGTAGAAAAATACTAGAGGATTTAGAACCAATGTCGAAACTTTGTCATTAAACCTATATACTTTGCCGCCTAACAAACATTCATCTACAATTTTTCCGCAGGTAATGGAACAGTGCGAATTCTCAGTATCTTTAAATTATTTATAATCATCTCTTTGGTGATGATTCTTTTGCTCGCTGCTGTCGCTGCAGGTGGTTATTTTTACCTAAACCCCAAATTGCCCTCCATCGAAGGACTCAGTAATGTGCAACTTCAAGTACCACTCCGTATATATAGCAGTGATGGCGCATTAATGGGTGAATTTGGCGAGAAACGTCGCACACCTAAAAGTCTTGAACAAATCCCGGATCTCATGGAACAGGCTTTTTTATCAGCGGAAGATGACCGCTTTTTTGAGCATCCTGGTGTTGATTATAAGGGTATATTGCGTGCGGCAGTGAATCTGGTTATGACCGGGCACCGTGGGCAGGGTGGTAGCACCATCACTATGCAGCTGGCACGTAATTTTTATCTCAGTAATGAAAAGACCTATCTGCGTAAATTAAATGAGATTTTGCTCGCGCTAAAAATTGAACGAGAACTGAATAAAGAAAAAATCCTTGAGTTGTATCTGAATAAGATTTATCTCGGCAACCGATCTTACGGTGTCGCTGCAGCCGCGCAGATCTATTATGGCCTGGATCTGGACGAACTATCACTGGCTCAGATCGCGATGATCGCCGGTTTACCGAAAGCACCTTCGACCTATAATCCCATCGTTAATCCGGAACGTGCGACTATTCGTCGAAGCTATGTGCTGGCCCGTATGCTGAAGCTGAAGTACATAACACCAGCACAATATAAAGAGAATATAGATGCGCCGGTAACGGCCAAGCGTCATCGTAGTGCATTGGGGGTCTATGCGCCCTATGTCAATGAGATGGCTCGAGCCGAGATCGTGAAACAATTTGGCGATGAGGCCTATGTGCGTGGCTTAAATGTCTATACGACGATAAACAAACGACTGCAACGTGCTGGTAATGACAGTATCTGGAATGGGCTGGTGGCATATGATCATCGACATGGCTACCGCGGTGTTGTTCGGCATGTTGATCTGGATTCGATCGGTGTGGCAGAGGCGGCAGGTGATGAGGGTGATAGTGACGAAGCTGATGGGACCGATGCTGGTGACCTGACATCACTTTTAAAAGATGATGAAGATTACGGGCGTTTCGTGCCTGCACTCATATTATCGGTAAATGATGATATCTCAAAAAATGAGAACAGGGAGCCGGGAAAAAGTACAGTCGTACCTGAAGATAATCGCTCGGCTATCGCATTGTTAAAAGATGGCAGTCAGGTCCGTATCCCGTGGCATGGCATTCAATGGGCGCGTGAATACATCAGTGTCAACCGCGTTGGTGACAAATTGCAAACAGTCTCTGAGGTCATCAAACCCGGTGATGTTGTCTGGTTGGCACAGAGTTCTTTGACGGGTTGGAGTCTCGCTCAGATTCCAGAAGTTCAGGGTGCACTGGTTTCGGTTAATCCTAATTCAGGGGCGATACAGGCACTGGTCGGTGGTTTTGATTTTGAACACAGCAAATTTAATCGTGTCGTGCAGGCGAAAAGACAGGCAGGCTCCGGGTTTAAACCCATCGTCTATGCTGCTGCGCTGGATAAAAAATATACACCGGCAAGCCTGATCAATGACGCACCCGTGGTCTTTGAAGATGATGCACTGGAAGGTGCCTGGCGGCCAGAAAATTACAGCGGCAAAACTTTTGGTCCGACACGTCTTCGCGTGGCGTTGTATAAATCACGCAACCTGGTCTCTATCCGTATATTGCGTGCTATCGGTATCAAACATGCTACGCAATATGCAAAAAACTTTGGCCTGGATAGCAGTAAGTTACCTTATGACCTGTCGCTGGCACTGGGTAGTGCTGAACTGAGTCCGTTACAGATGTCGCGTGTATATTCCGTCTTTGCGAATGGTGGTTATCTGACTGAGCCTTATCTTATACAGCGTATCGAAGATGCAGATGGCAGTATTCTGTTCGAGGCTGATCCTGTCGTTGCCTGTACTTCCTGTGTTATCCAGGAGCAGAAATGGTCGAGTGATATCGTAGAAGAAGAGACATTGGCTAAATTGCCAAAGCAGGCGGAGCGTACTCTGGAACCTCGTCTGGCTTTTCAGATGAACTCCATGTTACAGGATGTCGTATTGCGTGGTACGGGTCGTCGGGCACTCGTGTTGGGCAGAAAAGATCTTGCTGGCAAGACTGGCACCACGAACGATCAGCGTGATGCCTGGTTCAATGGTTATAACCCGGATCTGGTCACCACTACATGGGTCGGTTTTGATCAACTCAAACCGCTGGGAAACAAGGAATTTGCTTCTCGAGCTGCGCTGCCTGTCTGGATAGATTTTATGAAGGTAGCGTTAGCCGGCAAACCGGAAAGACAGCTGGCCCGCCCTGATGGGCTGGTGACTATGAAGATCAATGCCGAAACAGGTCAGGCCGCAACGGATGCAGATGCCAACGCGGTATTTGAGTTATTCAGAAAAGAAAAGGCACCGATGGCCGGAGTGGTTTCACCGTCAGAAACACAAACTGGTGGCAATGATGCTGCGGCCATTCCCGAACAGTTATTTTAAGGGTTCCTGATCCTGTATCCTGCCCGGTGTTTGCTTCATCAATCAATCGCCTAAAAATGTTTGACCGAGATTGAAGTATATCGCGCTGTTACCGTCATCGGTAAGGCCGAAAGCCAGGTAAAGTGGGCCGATAAAGGTGTCGGCACCGACAAACAGGCTGCCTGCCAGATCGATATTACGGCTGGAGATATCACCGTAGTCGTCCCATGCGTTACCCGCTTCCAGTGAAAAACCGGTATAGATAGGCAGGAATGTGATATTTCCCAGGCGCCGATAAAAAGCTGCCTCGATGAGGCCGAAGTGCTGGCCTGCCCGTTCCCGTTCAAATGTGCCTGAGAGTTCGAGGAAACCACCCCGCCTGTAAAGTGCATTAAACGGTGCGTCCTCGTTAAGGGTGGTTTCGAAAATAGCGCGACTGAAGACGGTATACCTCTTATATGATCCTGCACTGCTCAGTTGTAGCTGTATCTGCTCGTAATTACTGTCCGCACCCAGGCTTTCTTTATTCGTCCGGTAAGTGATGCCGCCAAAAAATCCGCTGGTGGGGAAGCTCAGGTTATCCAGTGAATCATGGAACAGTTTTACGTACAAAAAACCTTCTTTGAAATCACTATCGGGGAACAGACTGTTACCACTGATGGTGACGGTGTGGCCCTGGTTGTGTCGCCAGCCTAAACTGAACAGTGTGGTCTGGTCGAAAGTTTTTCCTGCAGACAGGTCGAGATAGGTACGATGAAAACGTTCTATGGACTGGATCTTATTGCTGCTGACATCGGGAAATATCAGGGTATTGATACCCGTTTTTGCAGAGACAAAAATATCGAGACGGATATTTAACGGCTGATATATCTCGGCATTGATCTCCGGTTCGTTGCCCAGGCCGATCGATGTGCGAAATTCTCCCGCCAGGCTGTTCAGATTATGTTTTGTGTAGGCAGCATTGATATTGGTGAATGATCCGATATTCGATTCGGATTTTATCGATAACCCAAACTGTAGGTAACTGTCTGCCCATTTCCTGTCTCGTACATAGATGATCAGCCCTGTTTTATCGTTACGTTGCTCCAGTGAATAGACGACAGAGCTGGAGAAATCCAGACCATAGATATACGATAGATCTTCTTCCAGCTGAGGGATGTCGAGTGGTTCGCCGGTTTTTTGCCTGATGCGTATCTGCATGACTGCATCTTTTAGATCTGTTGCGTTTTTTATCTCGATGAAATCGATGACGGGATTTTTTTTAGCGATCCGGGGTAGTGTTTCTATGTAGTCTGAATATTTTTCAGAGGAGAGTGATAAATGGCGGATGGCAGCCAGGTTATCTATCGCGGCCTGCTCGCCAGCTTTAATTAACTCGGGGTATTTATCGAATCCGGAGGCTCTTATCTTCGGCTCACCCGGAGTGATAAGTATATCATCAGTAGTCAGGGTCTTGAGTTGCTTATTGGCGATGCGCCGGGTCATTATCGTGCTTAATTGAGAGGTGATATCGACAGAGGACTTGATGTCTTCTTTTCGGGCTAAAGGTGCACCGACATCGACAACGATGACGATGTCTGCCCCCATACTGCGAGCCACGTCGATCGGTATGTTATCCGCGATACCTCCATCGATGAGCAATGTATCATCGATTGTTATCGGTGGTAGTGCTCCGGGAATAGACATGCTGGCGCGCATCGCTCTTGCTATATTGCCTTTTTTTATGATGAAGGGATCGCCATTTTCTACATTGGTGGCTACAGCGCGAAAGGGGATCCTGAATTGATCGTAGTCGTCGATATGGAAGCCGGGGTGGGCGAGTCGGTCGAGCGCCAGTTCGATCTGTTGTCCTTCGATCAAGCCGGGCGAGAGTTGCAGGCCTTTTTCACTTATACCGATGCGATGAATATTAAAAAAATCGAAGTCATCCTGTTTTCGATGAAACGTCTCGTATTTTCGATAGGCAAAATCATCAAATACTTTATCCCAGGCAATATCGGACACACCCTGTTCGATCTCGTCAGGTGTGAGACCGATAGCGTATAGGCCGCCGATGATGGAGCCCATGCTGGTGCCAACGATATAGTCGATCGGGATATGGTTTTGTTCTAATATTTTCAGTACGCCGATATGGGCGAATCCACGTGCGCCACCACCGCTTAAAACCAGCCCGATCTTTGCTCGCCCTGTGTTGTCGATCTGTGATCCAGGTACCTGAGAAGAGAGGGGAGCATCTGGGCTCTGAGGCGAGACGATGTCTGCGCTGAATGCCGTTCTG
Source organism: Gammaproteobacteria bacterium (assembly GCA_011321985.1). Classification (GTDB taxonomy): domain Bacteria; phylum Pseudomonadota; class Gammaproteobacteria; order SZUA-229; family SZUA-229. The sequence continues at coordinate 6,370 of DROB01000412.1, forward strand.
TGATTGCCGCATAACAGCAGGAAGCTAACCTGAAGGATAAAGGGTGCAATGAAAAAAAGATTATTGCGCGGCAGCATGTCGCTATCCCTGATCGTTGTGGTGGTCAGAGTATAACGAAACTTTTATCTGTGCGGGTATTTTCTGGCTCAGAGCTGTTGATCTATGGTTCAACCAGAGGGGCGCAATCAATTAATAGAGGAGCTATCAAGTATGATACTGTGCACTGATCTCGTGTACGGCATCGACCAGAGCGGTAACATTTTCCGGTGTAATATTTGGTGTAATACCGTGACCCAGATTGAATACATGACCATTACCCTGGCCGAACTCAGCGAGTATACGGGCTGCTTCCTGTCGTATCACATCAGGGTTGGTCGCCATGATGGCGGGGTCCATGTTGCCCTGTAATGCCACTTTTTTGCCGATGAGCTGGCGGGCCTTGCCTATATCGACAGACCAGTCCAGACCGACGGCATTACATCCAGTATCGGCGATCTCGGGTAGCCACATCCCCCCGCCTTTGGTGAACAGGATAACAGGAATCGCCTGACCGTCTTTTTCACGCGTTAACTGGTCAACAATTTTCTGCATATAGGCTAACGAAAATTCTTTGTAATGGGGCGTTGTTAAAGCACCACCCCAGCTATCGAAAACCATCACTGCCTGTGCACCAGCTTCGATCTGTGCATTCAGATAAGCAGCAACAGAGTCAGCCAGTTTATCCATCAGCAAGTGCGCGGAGGCAGGGTCTTCGAACAACAGCGCCTTGATCCTGGAGAATGTTTTGCTGCTGCCGCCTTCGACCATATAGGTCGCCAGTGTCCAGGGGCTGCCGGCGAAACCGATCAATGGTACCTGCCCGTTCAGTTCTTTACGTATCAGGGAAACGGCATCGGTGACGTAGGCCAATTTATCCGCAGGATCCGGGATGATCAGTTTTTTTACATCACTGGCCGAATCGATAGTCTGCTTGAACCGGGGGCCTTCTCCTTCAGAAAAATAGAGCCCCAGGCCCATGGCATCGGGAATGGTCAGGATATCTGAAAACAGGATGGCAGCATCCAGATCAAAGCGACGCAGGGGTTGCAAAGTGACCTCGCAGGCCAGCTCAGGTGTGCTGCACAGGGTCATAAAGTCGCCTGCTTTTGCGCGTACTTCACGATATTCAGGTAAATAGCGGCCGGCCTGTCGCATGATCCATACCGGAGTGCGGTCGACGGGCTGACGTAATAATGCTTTGATGAAGCGGTCGTTCGTGAGACCGTTGGTAGACAGGTTTTTAGTCGCTGTGTTCATCTAGAGAGGAGAATGGATATCGTCTGTGTGATCGATGGTCAAATTTAATTTGAGCTCAGCAGGGTTTTGATGCGACCGCTGATTTCACCCATGTCGGCGCGTCCGATAATCTGTGGCCTGACCAGTCCCATAACTTTACCCATATCCTTGATGCTGCTGGCACCCGTCTGCTCTATCGCCTGTGCGACGATATCGTCAACTTCTTCTTCGCTCAATGCCTGCGGTAGA
>DROB01000413.1 GCA_011321985.1 Gammaproteobacteria bacterium
AAGAACGAAGCTGATCATCAGCAAAGGTCTGTGTCAAAAAAGGATATGGATCATGGATAGTTTTATTCTTTATGCCTTACTGGCTGGTATCGCGCTCGCTCTGGTCGCAGCACCCCTGGGTTGTATCGTGGTGTGGCGGCGAATGGCTTACTTTGGTGATACGCTTGCGCACGCAGCCCTGTTAGGTGTGGCACTGTCGATCGCCCTGCAGGTATTGCCGGTGATGGGTGTGACGGCGGTGGGTATATTGCTGGCCAGTCTGTTGTACTGGCTGGAACAGCAGCGGGACCTGTCTACGGATACCTTGCTGGGTATCCTCTCACACAGTGCGCTGGCTTCCGGGTTGATCGTCGTTTCACTGCTGCAGGCGCAGGGACAGAATATCAATCTGATGGCTTACCTGTTCGGTGATATTCTTGCTATCGATCAGGGTGAACTGGTGTGGATGTATATCGGTGTATTCATCATCCTCTCGGTGTTCACCTGGTTATGGCCAGCGATGATATCGATTGCGGTCAACGAAGAGCTGGCCAGTATCGATGGTGTCGATGTTAATCGGGATAAATTTATTTTTATGTTGTTACTGGCACTGGTGATCGCTGTTGCGATCAAAGTTGTAGGCATCCTGCTCATCACTGCGTTACTCATCATCCCCGCAGCAAGTGCGCGTCTGTTCTCACGGTCGCCGGTACAGATGGTCTATATCGCAATCCTGTTCGCTATTTTGGCTGTGATTGCTGGCCTGCTGGGTTCGTTGCAATGGGATCTGCCCGCTGGTCCGGCCATCGTGGTGATGGCGGCGGCTGGGTTTCTGAGTGCAAGGATGTTCAGGATATCGTCTTACTGAGCATTAGGCTTCCTCTGAACAAGTAGATATACTGTTAAAAGTCGTCTTTCGCGGCAAGCATGTTTTCTGTCTTTATCTTTCCAATCGCTTCAATAACTTCATCATAGGCGTGCTGTGCTATCGCATCACGTGTTTGCCCTGCGCTGCTGATGGGTTTTAGAAAATGTACTTCGACATCGATTTGGCTGGACCGTGTGATCAGGTCAAAGGATTCGCCTATTGTCGTATCACCGAGAAATAAGGTAACCGGATTGATTTCTATCCTGCCTGTTTCGGGGTTTGTGACGGGGTAAAAAAGGGCGACCGGTTGCACCATGGCTTCTGCGTCTATCGCACTTTGCAGGGTTCGGCTGTGAAATTTTTTTATGTGACCATCGGTCGTCGTGCCTTCGGCAAAGACCAGGCTGTTGTGTCGTTGCTGCAGGGCGGCAGTAATCTCACGACAGGCATCAGAGGCGGAGGTCTTGCTGCCGCGTGTGATATATAGAGTGCCCGCACGCGTGGCTAGCCAGCCGACTATCGGCATGGTTTTCACTTCATGCTTTGACAGGAAGTGTATGGGGATTAGCTTGCCCAGTATAAGGATGTCCAGCCATGAGATGTGGTTGGAGATGAATAAGGTTTTTTCCGGCAGCGGTGTGCCGGAGATTTTTATTCTTACACCGAAAATACGGGCTAGCACGCCGAGCCATGTACCAACGATATTTGTGGCGATGCCGTGAGGCCGTCGCGTATTACGTAAAAAAATAACGGTAAGAAA
>DROB01000414.1 GCA_011321985.1 Gammaproteobacteria bacterium
CCACAAATCGTAGATTAGGGTAATTGTTTTCAATATCTTCGACCGTAGCATCACTGACTGGATTAAATGGGCCTGTCGGTGTTTGTACTGCTTTAGTCTTGGTTACATCAAGCTCGTTATAACTCAACGCTAACGCAAGATCCATACCATCCGCTAAAGCATCAAATGATTTTGAATATACCAGATCGATACCGGACGAGTTTACATCCAGAGCATTCGTGTAATACGAGATCGTAGCGCCATCTGGATCCGGGTCACCACTTGGCAATGTATCAATTGGAATATTACTCGTACGATAGATCCGATTATCAACTGCTATATTGTAATAATCGACTGTCAGGGTTGAATCATCGTTAAAGTTGGTGGTAAAACCGACACTCAGATTCAGTGATGTTTCCTCTTTAAGCGGTGCACCACCAAATTTTAAAGCGATCGCGCTGGTAGGATTGACCAGACCCTCTTCCTGCTGCGCTCCGGTACCATCAAAAGTAGTAATCGTCGTCGTCACATTAGACTGACCAGGTGTCGGCGCATGGAATCCGGTTGAAACAGAACCACGTACGGCTGTCGAATCCGTCACATTGTAACGTGCTGCTAATTTACCGTTAAGGGTATCACCAAAATCCGAAAAATCCTCATAACGCAATGCTGCCTGCACGAGGAAATCATCGGTGAAATCTTTTTCTACTTCGACATAAGCTGCGACGTTACGTCGGGTAAATCTACCGGCATTATTAGGGTTGATACCCGCTAATCCATTTGAGCCGCTTCCGATGTATGAAGAGATTTCACCTAATTTAGCCTTATAGATTTCCTCTCGCCATTCTAATCCGTATGCCAGATTGATCGTTTCTGTAATCAATTTAGACATATCCAGGTTCACATTGTATTCCGTTTGCTGGTAAGCACCCACATCAAAATTTCGCTGAGGAATAACAAAATCAAACCCGGCACCAGGGTCCAGATCTATGAGACCTAATGTAGGGTTAGTTGTGTTATGGAGCGTATAATCTAGCTCATTAGATCCAAAGCCCAGGCTGACATCATAATTCCAGCCACTGTTTAATTCACCTCTTACACCAGTGACAGCACTAACATCGGTCTGCTGACCCTGCAAGAAAGGCGTATAACCGGTATTCACAATCGAATCTGTAAACGTTCCACCCTGTGCTGCAGCACTACCCTGTAATGCCTGAATGGTCGAATGTGCTTCATTATCCGGCGTAAGCGGATTATCACCCGGTCTATAGAAGAAACGATACGTGCCATCTGTTTTGGCATAGTTACCGAAAAAGTACAACTCTGAATCTGCTGTTAATTCAGTTCCGCCATTAAGAAAGAAGCGTGTCGCTTTGTTTTCAGGTCGACCCCAACTCTGTACCAGAGGCGAATCATCAAAAGGACTGTCAGCACCTACACCCTGGACTCCAGCATCGATTAATGCCTGTGCATCAGGTCGCTGTATACCGCGTGATAACCCTTCGTTATCTACGACTTCCACCGTTAAATTCAGAAAACCCGAATCACCAAGTTCTACACCATTGTTCGCCGCGATCTTCCAGCTTTGCTCTCCTTCATAGTATTGTCCGTATTGTGCTACAGCAGAACCACCATCACTTGCGTCTTTTAATACGAAATTCATTACACCGGCGATAGCATCTGATCCATACTGAGAAGCCGCTCCATCACGCAACACATCAACACGTTTCAGTGCGATGCTTGGAATCATGCCTATGTCGGCACCTTGTGCACCATTACCCGCTGCTGGCGCAAAAAACTGAACCAGTGCTGAACGGTGTCTACGTTTACCATTGACCAGTACCAGTGTTTGGTCAGCAGCCAGACCACGCAATGAGGTAGGTCTGACAAACGCACTACCATCACCCGTTGCTGGTGTGGCTGTATAGGAGGGCACGAACGCTTTCAGATTATCTGTAATATCGGCTGCATTACCAATGGTGCTGAACTGTTCGCCAGAAATGCTATCGATGGGAACGGTTGAGTCACTCGCCGTACGTGGTCGGGTACTTCTCGTACCCAGAGAGACCACTTCTTCCAGAGTTTCGTTACTGGCAACCTGCGTTGCAGCTGCGTCAGCATCACCCGCCGCGGCTATAACATTTTCCGGTTTAGTCGTATCATCTGATGCGGCAAATACCGTAGTCCCGAACAGCGTTAGTGATGAGACTAATGCCGCCTTTAATGGCGTAAATTTGAATGTCTTGCAATTCTTTGAATGAAACTTATTCATTTATTCCCCCTGGAAAGTTTTTATTCTTACAATCGAAATAGAATGTCCCGATTCTGCATCAGTGATGCTGCTTACTCCCTCTCAAAATCCGCATACGCCCCCCGCGTATACCAACAGAGATAGACCATATCTCAAAAGGCTTATAAAAACAATACGAAATCAACCATTTATCGTGATCTTTTTACAAATTTAACTCAGGGAGGCATTCAAAGTAATCCAATGCTTCGGGATTTGATAGTGCTTCACTATTAATTACCTCTTTTCCATGCACCACATCCCGTACTGCCAGCTCGACTATCTTTCCACTTCTTGTCTTTGGTATATCTGGAACAGAAATGATTATTTTAGGCACATGTCGTGGTGTCGTATTTTCTCTGATACGATGGCGGATCTTCTGTTTTAATGATTCATCAAGCTCGACTCCCCTGGCCAGACACACGAAGAGCACCACCCTGACATCACCTCGCCAACGTTGACCGATCACCAGAGACTCAGTAACTTCTGACAGCTGTTCGACCTGTCGATAGATTTCAGCTGTCCCGATCCGCACACCACCAGGATTAAGCACCGCATCCGACCTGCCGTATATCACAACACCATCCCGTTCAGTTATCTCGATAAAATCACCATGGCACCAGACATTCTCATACTTATCGAAATAGGCTTGGTGATACTTCACGCCATCACTGTCTCGCCAGAATGCTACGGGCATAGACGGGAAAGGCTTAACACATACCAGCTCTCCCTTGCACGCTATGACAGAGTCTGCAGCTTCGTCCCATGCTTCAACAGCCATGCCCAGACCACGGCATTGCAATTCACCACGGTAGACCGGCAACACCTCACTCCCTAATGCAAAACATGAAATGATATCTGTGCCACCTGATATCGAAGAAAGACAGACATCTTTTTTGATCTTCTGATAGACGTAATCGAAAGCTTCAGGTACAAGTGGTGAGCCCGTTGACAAGATCGTTCTTAACGATGACAGATCGTGTGTATCGCACGGTGACAGTCGTTCATTTCGTAAAGCATCGATATATTTTGCTGAGACACCAAAGATTGAGATCGACTCCTGATCTATCAGATCGAACAACCTCGATGGCTCTGGATAAAATAATGAACCATCATAAAGTATTATTCGGGCCCCCGTAGCAAGACTAGAAACCAGCCAGTTCCACATCATCCAGCCACAGGTAGTAGCATAATAGATGCTCTGCTGTGGTCGCAATCCGACATGCAGGCGATGTTCTTTCAGATGCTGGATCAAAGTACCACCTGCACCGTGGACGATGCATTTAGGCGCACCAGTAGTACCCGATGAGAACATGATATATAGAGGGTCATCGAATGCGATATCGACAAAAACAATTTTATCTGTCTGATGCTTTGATAATATCTCAGAAAAAAAGAACCACGGCTTATCCGTTCTTACAGGTTCAATATCAGCATTGAGAAATGGCACCATAACTGCCAGTTCAAGCGATGAAAGCTGACTGATTATCGCACCATTTTTTTCCATCACATCGAATACTTTTCCACCATAAGAATAAGCATCAGTAACAAAGATTACTTTTGGCCTTATCTGGGAAAACCTGTCGAGTACTCCCTGAACACCAAAGTCTGGTGAACAGGACGACCAGACCGCTCCCATAGAGGTAACGGCAAGCATCGCGATGATGGTTTCGCACATATTGGGCATATATGCTGCAACTCGATCACCTCTCTCTACACCGGCCTCGTCCAGAAATGCGGCCAGTGCAGCGACTTGTTGACGTAGTTCGCCGTATGTCAATCGCCGGGACTGGCCGCATTCACTGATAAATACCAGTGCCTCATGCTCATCTTCACCTTTCGATAACAGGTTTTCAGTAAAATTAAGTTTTGCCTGTGGAAAGAAATGCGTGCCTTCTATCCGGTCAACGGCATCCACAACTATTTCACCTTTAGCCGACGCGATGATCCCGCAGAAATCCCATACCGCATCCCAGAACAGACCGACTGCATCGATAGACCAGTCATAGAGCTGATGATAATCACCTAACAACAGAGCATGCCGCTCGTTAACGAACTGCCTGAATTCTGTAACCTGACTTGATTCGACCTGCTGCTCTGACGGCTGCCAGCATCGTCTGTCATCTTTTATCGACACGATAATTACCAGTCCGGAGTAAGTAATCGGCGAGTCTGTTCGACTGTCGCGACGCTTGAATCATGTTCACGTATAGAAGCGATGTTGAGTGCTACGAGTTCGGCATTATCTTTTGCTATCACCTTATCTGTGAGCCAGAGATTGTTTTCAAATCCAACACGGATGTGTCCACCTTCTCCGATGACCTGTTTCATTATCACCTGCTCTCTAAACCCGAAAGCGCAGACCATCCAGCTACTGACTCTGTCGGTCGAAGATAAAAAAGGGTATAGCATGTCTATATCTGCATCGATCCGTTCCCTGTAGCTACCGAGAACAAAGAGGACTGGATAAGCCGAACCACAGAGCACACCATTATCTAACCACTCGGTATACCGCTGAAGATCCACTTCACTGTAAATGATCCACTGCGGCAATATCTGTTTCTCATGCATCCAGTGATCCAATGCGGAGATCTCATCTGGCTCCGCCCTGGCCAGCTCGGTCACTGATAATGAAACAGCTTGCGGCTGTAGCTGGTATACCATCGCTATCTGTTGATGCACATCATAGATACCTGCTGACTCCGTCGTCACCTGGATAAACAGGTCATCGCCACAGGCTCGTCTGATAGACTCAATCGCCTGGCGATACAGCTCGACACTTAAAGAATGCCTGCCGTTGTCATCCCGGACGTGTACATGAATCGCTGTCGCGCCTTCTTTTACCGATAAAGATGCCGTACGCGCAAGTGCTTCAGCATCCAGGGGTATCTGTTCATGATCTGATCGGATCCGACGCGCACCATTTGGAGCAACCATACAGATAACGGGATTCATCACGGCACAACCACTTCTTTGATAACCGATGATATGATCTCGACTATCTGCTGTACATGTTCCTCCTCTACTATGAAAGGTGGTGCAAGCAATATATGATCACCGAACTTGCCATCGACAGTCCCCCCCATCGGATAACACATCAAGCCCTGTTCCATGGCTCGTAACTTTATCTTTTTATGCAGGGCTAATGCAGGATCAAAAGGTGTTTTCGATATCTTGTCGGCTACCAGTTCGATACCAATAAACAGTCCTCTACCTCTGATATCACCCACGTGCGGATGCTCGCTGAGTACATCATGCAGCGTATCTTTTAACAGGAGACCTTTCTGCTTTACATTTTTCAGTAAATCTCGATTGCGGATCTCTTGCTGAGTAGCTAAACCGGCAGCACATGCTAAAGCATGACCTATGTAGGTATGCCCATGTTGAAAATAACCACTTCCTGCCTCGATCGCCGCTGTAATCTTATCACTTACATATACAGCGCCTAATGGCTGGTATCCTGAAGCGATCCCCTTGGCGACAGTTTGTATGTCAGCGACAATGCCATCTTGTTCACATGCATGAAGTGTCCCGGTTCGCCCCATACCACACATGATTTCATCGAGGATTAATAACACCCCGTACTGATCACAGATCTCACGGATACGTTTGAAGTAACCGGGAACAGCTGTCATCGCCCCGAGGGTTGCGCCGACAACAGGCTCAGCTATAAATGCCATCACCTGTTCTTCGCCCAGCTCTTTAATCTTTGCTTCCAGTTCATTTGCAGCACGTCGACCATATTCTTCAGCCGATTCCCCATCGACCTGATACCGATAGGGATAACACGGAGAGATCAGGTGCGCATTCAGCAAGATCGGATCAAATGGCTGACGTCGCCACATATTACCGCCGACAGAAAGCGCACCGATAGTATTGCCGTGATAACTCTGTTGCCTGGCGATTACCAGATGTCGCTGCGGCTGATCGGTCTCGAGAAAATATTGACGAGCCAGCTTTATAGCGGACTCAACAGCCTCGGAACCACCCGAGACAAAATAGATGTGACTGAATTGCCTGACCGTATCATCTGAGCCTGCCGCATGCGTGATAAGCTCATCGGCTAGTCGTTCCATCGGTTCCGTGGTAAAAAAACCGGAATGTATGTAGGAAATTTTTGATAATTGACTGGCTATCGCCTTACGCACATGTTCATTACTGTACCCCAGACATGAAACTGCAGCACCTCCACATGCGTCAAGGTAAGCCTTACCATCGCTATCATAGACATAAACCCCCTCACCTCTGACTGCAAGCGGATAATGTGAACGCAGGGAACGATGCAGAACTGCCGATCTGGTCAAGACATGAACCTGTGAAACAGTGATAGTTTAAAATCTACGGCGCAGCTCATAATGGCATTAGCTCTATGTTTATTCCGAGTTCAGTAAAGAATAAACTTCCTTAACACCGATGTCTACAATCATTAGAACAATAGCTGACCCTGACTTGTTCAGACTATCTCAAGCAGACAATGTGATCATGAATCCCCATACCCGAGATATCATTACGGGGCGGCAAAGAGTATTCCCCAGACTCTCGCTCGATCAATTTGTCATTAAGGAATATATCGAGTATCAGATATTTTATCTGAATATGCGAACTTTAACTGATCAACAGTGTTATCTTATGCCTTAGTCTGCAGACCTTTAATGGCATACAAACAAAACAGGTACTTTTGGAGATCATAACTTGAGCTACGTGACTAAATTAAAATGCACAGCCTGTGGAGCTGAATATCCAAGTGATGTATTAATTAACCTGTGCCCTGAAGACCAGCGCCCACTCGAAATGGTCATGGATATAGAGCGAATAAGAACAGAGAACCCCGACTTTTCATGGTACCACCCGGAACTCAGATCGATGTGGCGTTTTGGCTCACTACTGGCTCTCGATTACAATAACACCACCGATAAAAAAAACATTGTTTCTCTAAATGAAGGATACACACCAGAAATACCGCTGAGCAATCACCTCCTCTCAAAACAACATAAGTTCGAGTTGATTCTAAAGGATGAAGGCCAACCACATAAAGACTGGGGTGCCAATCCAACAGGCAGCTTCAAAGATCGAGGCATGAGTATGGCGATCTCGAAAGCCAGACAGTTCGGCCTCGATAAAGTCGTTGTCCCTACCCAGGGCAATGCTGGCGATTCACTTGCCGAATACGCGATGAAAGCAGGTATCTCCTGCGTCGTCATCATGCCAGATGATACACCGATGCCTATCCTGGGGCGTGTATCAGCATTAGCAAAAATCCACCATAATGTAACCATTGAACTGGTAAAGGGGACCATAAAAGAAGCCGGGATGCTGATGAAAGATAAATACCTGGATAAAGGTTACTTCAATATGGCAACTTTCCAGGAACCCGGCTGGCGGATCGAAGGCAAGAAAACGCTCGGTTTCGAACTGGCTGAGCCAGCAGATGGAAAAAAAGATAGCTGGAGGCTACCAGACGTTATTTTATACCCAACAGGTGGCGGCACAGGTATCCTCGGTATGTGGAAAGCCTTCGATGAACTCCAGATCATGGGGCTGATCGACGAACGTCGACCAAAAATAATCTCTGTTCAGGCAGAAAATACCTCGCCTGTCGTGCAGGCATTTAAAGAAAACAAAACCGACACTAATTTAGAAAAAGCCGGAACAACACTCGCAACCGGATTAAATGTGCCCGGTGGTGTCGGTCATTTTAAAGTACTGGAAATTATCAGGCATAGCCATGGTGGCGCCATTGCTGTAAGTGAAACAGATATCATAAAAAATCTTACGGATATATACCATGAATATGGCATATGGATCTGCCCTGAAGGAGCAGCAACTATCGCCGCCATCAAACCAGCCATAGACGAAGGGCTTATCAATCCTGATGACAAGGTGGTTGCGATCAATACCGGTTCATTCGAAAAAAGTTTACCCGATGTCCGCAACTTTATATTTAATTATTTGTAAGCACTTAAACCTGATCATATACATACAGCCAGTATGCCTCAAAATCACGCTCAACCGAAGGATAGCTATCAGCCATTAGCGGACGTTTAAAATAAGATCAAAAGCTTTTTCACCACAGAGGACACAGAGAAAAGCCTTTTTTGTTTTACTGCGCCATAGGCGCGGTAAACAAAATAGACCTCTGTGTCCTCCGTGTCCTCTGTGGTGAAATTTCTTTTAATGTTTAAAGGTCTGCTATGCGTCGAAAGCTGTCTTTTAATTTTGTACGATAACATCTGTCCAAGTTCAAACTAATACGGATTATCAATACACCCTTATCCTGCACCTGTCGATCAAATTCAGCTTGCAACCCATGAATCCTCTATAATAATCTGTGCACCGTCTTTGACTGTAACAGTGAATAAATCACCCTCGTTGATTCTACCTACACCTCCAGGCGTTCCAGTCATCAATATATCACCATCATGTAAACTCATGAATTTTTGTATCTCAGATAAAATCTCAACTGGTTTATAGATCATGAGGTCGATATTCCCTTCTTGAACTACCACCCCGTTAATCTTCAGGATGAATGAGATAGCGTCAGACACCTCACTCATCTCTATAAAATTACTGAACACAGCGGATCCATCAAAAGCTTTTGCTCTCTCCCACGGCAGACCTTTTTCTTTTAAGCTGCTTTGCAGTTTTCGCTTAGTAAGGTCAATACCAAAACCTACTGCTGAAAAATGCCCCTTTTCATAAATAAAACACAGCTCACCTTCATAATGAAGTTGCTCTTGATGATAAGCGAGCAGCCTGTCTGCTACAGCTGAGTTGGGCTTAAGAAAAAAAACTATTTCTTCGGGAATTTCATTACCCAACTCTCTGACATGTGCGCAGTAATTTCGACCGACACAGATCACTTTAGAAGGCACGATTATCCTGTTACCGATCTTTACTTCTTTCAATTAAAACACCCTCATAACTTCAGACAAAAAAACAAGCTTCATCATAAAAAATAAAGCATCTTGTGATTTTAGATGCTCAGTTACTCTCCGTTCGTAATTCACGTAAAAAAATAGCTACGTACCAATTTAAAGTCAAGGTTTACATAAGTATACTATTCGCATAATCGCCTCAGTGTTCCACATGACTTAAAATTAACAATAATCATGGACACCCTATAAATCGCCCACATCAATTACTGTTGATTCAATTAATTGACCATCGAGGATAGATTAGTTAGTGGGTGTCTATGATGATTAGTTCAGAAGAACCTGTACCGGAATCAGTAATGCTGGTAACAGGTACACTGTCCCCGGAATGCCAAGGCGTGCATTTTTTAGTGTTACAGTATTCATTGTTGAGGCTGAGATATACTAAGTGCTTCGGCGACTTTCCGGCGAATACGTTTTGACGATTCGTTGCGCATGATATCTCTGAGCACAGGCTCATTCTCAGGAAATTTGTCGAGATTGCTGCCGAGCAACACGGCGATGTTATATCGCGTGCTCTCATCTGTCTCGGTGCGCACTGCCTGCCTGAACATCGCCATCGCAGAATCGGATGGCTTGCTCCATGACTGCAATGACTCGGCAATCGCACCACGCACGTACCCGTTGTCTTCATCGCTATAGTGCGAAACCAGTCTGTCTGCTACCTGGTCGGTGCCAAGCGAACCCAGTGACAGGGCTACTGCGCGACGTATTTCTGGTTCAGC
>DROB01000415.1 GCA_011321985.1 Gammaproteobacteria bacterium
GCACTATCATCAAACTCTGCAACGACACGTGGGTATAACCGATACTTATCCAGCCACCGATCAATACCTGAACGCAACTGACCGCCACTGCTCGGTAATAATAAAGGCGCACCATCGAGGCATTGCGGAAAATCACCTTTCAGTTTTTTCACTATCTTATCCGTAGCAAAAAAACTGACATCACACTCACCCAGTTTATGGCTATAGCCTCGGGTACTGACTGTCGATGGGATCGGCCTGTCTGCCAGCACCAGGTCAAGACGATGCACAGCTAATTCTGCTAATAGAGTATCCAGGTCGGACTCGCGACAGATCATTCTTACCGGCTCGGGTATCTTGAGCGCGGGTGCCAGGATACGATGCGCTATCGATTTAGGTACCACATCGACGACACCGACCTTCAGCGTTCCGGGCAGACTGGCAGGCAACTGATGTATCAGCTCTTCCAGCTCGCCACCGAGTGAAAAGATCTCATCCGCATAACTCAACACAAATCTTCCCGTTTCTGTGAGTTCCAGACCACGGCCCACACGCGAAAACAGGTCTACCCCCAGGTATTTTTCCAGCGAAGTCAGCTGCCCACTGATGGTCTGAGGTGTCAGGTGTAATCTTTCGCTGGCACGTGCAACACCACCTTCTTTAGCCACAACCCAAAAATAATGTAGATGTTTATAGTTAACCACAGCCTCACCGTTAATTCGTATTTTTCGAACTATATGTAAATTATATTCGACTTTTATTGTTTATTAAAGACGCATATTGTATACCGTAACAAATGTATTTTTAACACTGTATGGAGAATCCTATGCAAATTGATATTCAATCACGCGGCTTTTCTTTAACTGATGCACTACTTAGATATTCGGAGCAACGGCTACTTTTTGCTATGACATATTGGAGCAGCCATATAAACCGGGCCATCATCAGACTATCAGATATCAATGGCCCCCGTGGAGGCACAGACAAGCGCTGCCACCTGCAGGTAATAATACCGGGGTTGCCCGATATCGTCGTTGAGGACACCGAATCCGACCTGTATGCCGCCATCGACAGGGCGATGGATAGAGCTCGACGTACGGTAGCGAGAAAACTGGATCGACAACAAACACTACTAAAACAGAATAATACCTTCTCATTGGAAGAACAGACGACTATCTAGAGGCATCAATCATGAACACAGCAAACACCATAAGAAATCCGGGCGCGATAACCTCGCGTGAAACCAATAAGGTTTTACGCAATACATATACATTATTGTCCATGACATTGATGTTCAGTGCACTTACCGCTGGTGGTGCCATGGCGTTAAACCTGCCTCACCCCGGCCTGCTGCTCACACTCGCAGGTTATTTTGGCCTGTTATTTATGACATCGAAGTATCGCGACAGCGGCCTGGGTATCGCATTCGTCTTTGCCCTTACAGGTTTCATGGGATACACACTGGGACCCATTCTCAACGCTTACATGGCACTCACTAATGGTGGCCAGATAGTGATGACCGCTATGGGTGGCACCGGTGCCATTTTTCTCGGCTTATCCGGTTACGCACTGACGACACGGAAAGACTTCAGTTTTATGGGTGGATTTCTGATCACAGGTATCGTTGTCGCTTTTATCGCTGGCCTGGGAGCGATGATCTTTGATATACCAGGACTATCACTTGCTGTGTCATCGATGTTTGTATTATTGATGTCAGGTCTGATCCTCTATGAGACCAGCAATATAATTCATGGTGGCGAGACTAATTATATTATGGCTACCGTAACCTTATATGTCTCCATATTTAATCTGTTTACCAGCCTGCTTCATCTATCAGGTGCGATGAGCGGTGATGACTAACGATAAACTGAAACAGCAACTGACCGACACCGGAGAGCCTCTGAATCAGACCCAAATGTTGAGCCTGATTCAGGGCGGCGTTGGATTAATCAGCGCCCTTAATATCCGACTGCCTCTTTATCCGGCAACTGAAGCTCGGGGCACTGATTATTTAACACCAGCCACTCATATGCCAATTCGATATCACTGAATATCTCTACATTGATATCTGCTGCTACCGATAGCAGTTTGTGCAATTTTGCCAGTGCCACTGGATAGGGCTTAACCGCCAGGATCGCCATCGAAAAACCCAGACGATCGTGTCCGTGGTTCAGGTTGATATGTGCGACCCGATGGATATCATCTTCTGTGACCGCTTCAGAATTGGCATCAAGTGCATCAAATATCTGGCAGAACCCCGGTTTGATCACATCACCATAATTATCGATCATCCAGTGTGCGCTCCGGATTAATTCATCCCCCGTAAGGTCTCCACTGCATCGGGTCACCACCAACAGGCCATCCTGATAAATTTTTCTTTCGATCATGTTTCATTACCCTCCTTCAGTTCGATACCAACACCCTTTCCGCAATTGACAAAATCATACCACCGATCGTCAGCAAGATGAGACGGCACGATATTCTGCAGGCTCTTAAAGATCATCTCTGATCGACCCGGATTTGTCTGCTCCCATTGCTGTATCATCGATTTGACTACCTGACGCTGCATGTTTTCCTGCGAACCACATAGATTGCAGGGTATGATCGGATAGCCTTTTATCTTTGCATATGCAGCGATATCCTCTTCTCTACAGAATGAAAGCGGTCGTATGACGACGTGCTTTTTATTATCGCTCAGCAGTTTAGGCGGCATCGCTTTCAATCGTGCATTAAAGAACATATTCAAAAAAAATGTTTCGATAATATCATCCTGATGGTGACCCAGGGCAATCTTGCTTGCACCCGTTTCCTCAGCGAAAGAATACAGTATACCCCGGCGCAACCGGGAGCATAGACCACAGGTAGTTTTACCTTCTGGAGTTTTATCTTTGACGATACTATAGGTATCCTGTTCGATTATGTGGTATTCGACTCCCAGCCCCTCCAGGTAAGCAGGCAGCACATCTTCAGGAAAACCCGGTTGTTTCTGATCGAGATTTACCGCGACCAGCTCGAACGATACAGGGGCTTTTTTTTGCAACGCGGATAACAACTCCAGCATAGCGTAGCTATCCTTGCCTCCCGATAGACATACCATGACCCTGTCTCCGTCCTCGATCATATTGTAATGCAGTATCGCCTCACCGGTCTTATGCTTCAGTCGCTTGAATAATTTTTTACGATGACGATCACCCTCGCCCAGCTTCATCTCATCGATCACAAAATCAGGATTAACCATAACAGGAAGCCTCACCCGGTGGACGTGTTTTGAAATACCGCAACGTCCACATGTATTGTTCCGGGCACAATCTGATCGCCTGTTCTATCGCCTGATTCATTTTTAAACTATCCGCAACATCATCATCGCCTGACAAACCTTCGATTTCCGGCATCAACTGGACCGAATAATTTCTTTCTTCTGGTTGATACAGACAGACACAGGGCAAGACGACCGCATCACAGGCTTTCGCCAGTCTTCCCAGTACAGGGATAGTTGCTTTCTGCACACCAAAAAATGGAACGAAGACAGCATTCTTTTTACCCAGGTCTTCATCGCCCAGATAGACCAATATCTTGCCCGCTCGCGTCTCGCGAATCAGTGGCCTCAGGCCATCTTCACGTGTAAATAACTTGATGCCGTGTTTCCGGCCAAACCGCATCCGACTCCTGACCACCAGCCAGTTCAACACCGGATTTTTCATCACTTTATACGGACCTGTCATAGCATGCTCCATAGAGATGGCAGCCACAGCAAATTCGAGTCCAACATTATGCAGTAATAATATGATCACCTTTTTTCCCTGCTCCTGATACTGCTCCACTTTCTCGAAACCCGACATCTTTATTTTTTTACGGACCACAGAC